>CAZSNC010000005.1:0-33801 GCA_964608405.1 uncultured Gammaproteobacteria bacterium
TTTAGTATTATAATTAATTGTGCGCAGGTTTTTTTCAAACACTTTCATTATTTCTGGAATTATCCTCCTTGGCGTAGGTATTTATTTGGTGTGGGAAAGAAACTCACCAAAACGGATAAGCTTTGAGGTTGCACCGCCCGAACAGAAGGGTAGTTTAATTCAGTCGGTTACTCTGCCGCAGGGAAGACCCGTTGGAATAAAGATCCCTTCAATTGATAAACAGCTTGCAATAATTCCGTCCAAGATTGTAAATGGCCGTTGGGAATCGACAAAAGAGGGTATTTCATACCTTGCAACTTCTCCGGTTCCCGGTGAATTAGGCAACTCGATTCTTTATGGGCACAACTATCCGAATCTTCTTAAGGATTTAACGAAAGTAAAAGTCGGAGACGAGATCTCAATTGTTTTTGAAAACGGCGGTGAGAAACAATTTGAAGTATATTTTACACAGGAAGTCGGACCAAACCAGTCTTCAATTCTAAATCCATCAAATGATTATAGAATCACCCTGTATACCTGTTCCGGATTTTTGGACTCCAAGAGGTTTGTAGTAACTGCGATGTTAAAGCAGTAAAAAATATTAATTGGTAAATAGTACTGTTTAGTTTTTTACCAATTCCGGTCTTACTTTTTTCGTCTTTTCCAGGGCTTTTTCTTTTCTCCAAATCTCTATTTCTTTATGGTTTCCAGTAAGGAGTACTTTTGGAACGGATATGTCAAGATATTTCTCGGGTCTGGTGTATGAAGGAAAATCCAAAAGGTTTTGTGTTTGATCGCCGCTAAAGGACTCGTGGGTTGTAGCTTCTTCCTCGAGAACTCCGTGAATTAAACGTACAACGCTGTCGACAATTACCATTGCAGGGATTTCACCACCCGTTAATATGTAATCACCGATTGAAATTTCCTCATCAATAAAGTTTTCAACAATTCTTTCGTCAAAACCTTCATAATGGCCGGAAATTAAAATCAAATGATCGGTTTTTGCCAACTCTCTGGCTTTTTTTTGATCAAATATTTTCCCTTGGGGCGAAAGGAGAATTATTTTTTCCCTACCCTTTGATTTTAGGGCAGAAATTGCTTTATGCACAATGTCGACACGAAGTACCATTCCTTTTCCGCCTCCAAAAGGTCGGTCGTCAACGGTTTTGTGTTTGTCTTCCGCCCAGTCTCTAAGATTGTGAATATCAATTTCTACTAATTTTTTATCTTTTGCTTTTTTCAACATCGATGTATCAAAAGGGCCGCCAAACATGGATGGGAAAAGAGTCAGAATGTCGATTTTCATGGTTATAGTATACTTTATTTGTGTATCAGATACCGCAACTTCTAAAATACAACAATTTAATTCATTGTTTTTCTCAAAAAAGTGACGGGAACATGGCAATTTTTATAGGTGATAACCCCCATGTTTTTAAAAACGCCGTAGCAAACCGCAAAAAGTTTTTTGAAAAAATTTATCTGGATATCAAGAAGAGTGCTTGTATGTGGGTAACACATGGGGATCAAGTTATTGAGCCTCCGAGTGTAAGTATCGGGAAAAGTATGTTTGACTATCGGAGTGCCGTAAAAGTTGATGGGCTAACGACAAACAAGATTGGCTTAAACCTGTTTCTTTTAATTGCCGATTGCCTGCCGATTATATTATACGACCCCGTTCAAAATGCGGCCGGTTTAATCCATGCCGGCTGGAAGGGGGTTGATCTTGAGATATCCAAAAAAGCGGTAAAACACTTTGAAGCGCAGTATGATTCTCTACCCGGCAATTTGATAGTTGGAATAGGACCTTGTGCATATAAAGATTCTTTTATCAAAGAGAACCCTTCGCAAAAGAATGATCCGATATGGGAAGGTTTTATTGAAAAAGTCGGGTTGAACCAATACTCAATTGATTTAGTTGGATTTACCAAAAAACAGCTGACTGATGTGGGGGTAAAAGAAGAAAATATTTTTAAAAGTGGCATAGATACGGTAAAAGACGAGAGATTTTTTTCCCACGTCAGGGAAGGTGATGGGCCTATCAATAAACAGGGGCGTTTTGCCTGTGTGGTGGGTTTAAAATAAAGAGTGCTGAAGGCTTGGATTCTCTTCATTTGGATAAGAAAAATTCATCGGAATTTTTCGCAGTGTATTCCATTTGTCTTTAAATGATATCTCCTTGTTTTTTACAACGAAGTCGTAAACGTCGCGGGTTATAAGTACATCTGCCTCACAGTATTTTTTAAGCTTTGCCAAACTTTCCGGGTCGTGTTTTTCCCAGTAATATACTGCATTGAGTCCGTCGTCTGTTTTTTCCCGATCCAGTGTTTCTCTTGCAATTGCATTAAGTCCTGCTGCATGCTCCGAAACCTTTCTTATTTCTGCGTAGATATCAAAATGTGGCAATTTGGCAAAGTATGATGGTGCATACGGCTTTAATGCCGGGACGTCGAACCTTATACTGTTAAAACCGATTATTCTTTTTGCTCCTGTGAAGAGTGGCCACATTCTGTCAAAATCTTCCTCCCAAAAACTTTGCATATTCCCTCTTACTTCGTTTTGGTTTTCATCAACCTCTCTTTTATAAACAGAGACAATAGACACACCCAGTTTTCCCGGATCGTTGTCAGGAATGTCAGAGAAAATCTTTTTTGTTTCGACGTCAAAGAAAACCTCAACGATATTATTCATGGCTACTAATAATATCAGATTTTTGCTACAATTACGAAGTTATGAAAGGCATAAAGGCACGGTTTTACAGAAGAAAAAAGTTCTGGATTATTTCGGTTATTATCATAGCCATTTTATCCCTTGCTTATTTTAAGATACTCTCATTAAGAAAGAATACTGTAATTGACAGCACACAAGTGAAGAAGGGATCGGTTGAGGAGGTGCTTACCCTTTCAGGGGAGATAGGTGCTGATGAATATGCGAAACTGACATTTCCATCTTCCGGTGAAATTGCCTGGGTAGGTGTAAAAGAAGGGGACGAAGTAAAAAAGGGGCAGGCATTGACTAAATTAAATACCATTATTCTAAATTCTGCTTTTCAACAAGCTAAGGCATCTTTGCGTGCAGCAGAAGCAGCTGTTGAAAGTATCCACGATCAGGTAAAAGATCATTCCGGAGATGAGACTTATGCTCAGAAAAACACCCGAACCGCTGCGGAGGCTGCGAAAGATAGCGCCTACGAAGCGTATGTTGCAGCCGAATACAATCTGAGGCATTCCACAATCTTATCTCCGTTTGCGGGAGTTATCACCTATCTTGCCCATCCATACTCCGGGGTAAATGTTCTTGTGACCGAAGTGCAGGTTGAAGTAATCAATCCGGAATCGATATATTTCGATGTTTCAGCCGACCAAAGTGAGGTTGTAGATATAACTAAAGGGCAGAAAGTCTCCATTATTCTTGACTCCCATCCGGATGAGACACTCGAAGGGGTTGTCGATTTTGTCGGTTATACACCCAAAGCTGGAGAAGCCGGGACGGTTTACAAAACAAGGGTTAAATTTTCGAAAGACAATTTTGATTTTAACCGCTACAGAATTGGTATGAGCGGAGATGCAAGATTTCTCCTTTCGAAAAAAGACGATGTTTTGTATGTTCCTCCTAAATTTGTCTCTACCGATTCCAAAGGTAAGTATGTCAACTTGGGAAACAAAAGCAGTAAAGTATATATTGAGGTTGGTATAGAAGGTGAAGACAGGATTGAAATTAAAGGTGACATAAAAGAAGGAGACGTAGTTTTTGATTGAGCGAAAGTAGAATAGGTAGGATTTGTAGAACGGGTACTTGATGTTATCTACTTTTTTCTACTTAATCTGTTTTATTCTACTTCATATAAAATGATAAAACTTCAAAATATCTGTAAATCATATTTTCTTGGAGAAGAGAAAGTAAAGGCAGTATGCTCAGTAAACCTGGAGATAAAAGACGGCGAATATGTTGGGATTTTGGGTTCTTCAGGATCAGGAAAATCGACATTGATGTATTTGATAGGGCTTTTAGAGCATCCTTCCGAAGGTAAAATTATTCTTGACGGGAAAGACGTCTCAAAGCTTACCGACGATGAATTATCAATAATTAGAAACTTAAACGTAGGTTTTGTTTTCCAATCGTTTAACCTTATTAATAAATATACGGTTATGGAAAATGTTCTTTTACCCACAAAATATGCAAAAAGTAAATTGAATTTTAAGCCTCTTGAGAGAGCAGAAGAACTTCTGAAGAAGTTCGGAATATGGGACAGAAGAAATTTTTTTCCGAATAAAATTTCCGGTGGACAGCAACAAAGAGTGGCAATCGCCAGAGCCCTGATGATGAGTCCAAAAATAATACTTGCCGATGAACCGACAGGCAACCTGGACAGCAAGACCGGCGATGAGATATTGGATTTATTGGAACAATTAAACAAGGAACTGAAAGTAACAGTAATTCTTGTTACCCATGAGAAAGACGTTGCAGACAGGACAAAAAGAAGGATATATATCAGAGACGGCGTTATCACCGACAAATATTTGTAAAAGCAATTATGGGAATGGATGAAGTAAAAGAATTAGTTCTTTCCGCATTTGCGGATTTTAAGAGAAGTAAAATAAGAACAATATTAACTTCTTTGGGTATAACCATTGGTGTAATGGCAGTTGTTATGCTTATCGCATTGGGAGTTGGTTTAAAGAATTATTTAAAAGAACAGTTTGAAAACCTCGGTTCTAATATGGTTATGATTATGCCGGGTAGCGGTTTTTCAAACGGAGGCTTTAGCTCCGGTGGTTTTGGAGGGGGTTTTATCGGCGGAATTAAATTTGACGAGAAGGATTATCTGAACCTGCTTCGTATACCGGAAATAAAATATGTAGTTCCTTACTTTATGACAAGCCTCACAGTTGAATCGGAAACGGGGAAACACTATGGCTATCTTGAGGGAACGAATGAGATGGTATTTGAGGCAATGAATTTAGAGACGTTGGCGGGAGAATTTTTTACTAAAGCGGATATTCAAGGGAGGACCAAAAAGGCGGTTTTAGGTTACGTCATGGCCGAGAAATTATACGATATACCCGAAGATGCCATTGGAAAAACAATTAGGGCCGGAGAACAGCGATTTAAGGTTATCGGGGTTTCAAAGAAAAAAGGTGACCCCGATATGGACAATACTGTGATGATTCCATATACAACAACATATGCGAGTTTGAATCCGGATAAAAATTTCTTCGCAATCTATTTGGGAATTCTTGACGATAAAGATGTCCCGGCTGCAAAAAATAAAGCAAAAGAGATTTTACTTAGAAGGTACAAGGAGGATCAGTTTTCAGTGACTGAAGCAACCGAAATGTTATCAATGATTAATAGTATTTTTTCAATATTAAATTCAGTCTTAGTGGCAATTGGTTCCATCTCACTTTTAGTTGGAGGAATAGGAATTATGAATATCATGTATGCAACTGTTACTGAAAGGACCAAAGAAATCGGTATCAGGCGTGCCGTCGGGGCAACTGATGACGATATTATGAGGCAATTCTTGACCGAGTCGATTCTATTTTCGGTTTTTGGAGGAGTGATGGGGCTTTTGGTGTCAACAATTATTGTTCTTATCGTCCATCCGTTTTTCCCAATCGAGATAAATCTCTTCTCCGTAGTGATTACATTGCTGATATCATCGGCGATCGGGATATTTTTTGGTGTTTTTCCGGCCCGTCGTGCCGCAAAACTTCCTCCGATTGAGGCCATCCGCTACGAATAAACTCTACATCTTGTAAAGTACGGTTTATTTTTATACGATTAAGGTGTAAATAAAAAGATATGGACAGGGTTGTTGTAGTAATGCCGGCGTTTAATGAGGCGGAAAATATCGGACCGATGATTGAGGAGCTGTGCACCAAAGAATTTCCGAAAATAGAGAACGCCGATATGCACCTTCTTGTTGTTGATGCTAATTCTCCCGACGGTACCGGAAAGATTGTAAAAGATAAACTTTCCAAATATAAAAATCTTCATTTACTTTCCAAAGAAAAGGGAGGATTAGGAGCCGATTACGTAGCAGGATTTAAATATGCAGTAGGTGAACTTTCGGCTGACGCTGTCATGGAGATGGATTCGGATTTTCAGCATCCACCGAGATTTGTTAAACCGATGGTGGAAGCATATCTTGATGGGGCCGATTATGTGATCGGTTCACGCTATATCCCAGGAGGTTCGGTTCCGAAAGAGTGGGCAGTGTTTAGAAAAGCCATAAGTTACTTCGGGAATTTATTTATAAGAATTGTTCTGGTCAAACCCTCTATTCACGATCTGACAACCGGTTTTAGGCTTACCAAGGTCAAAGGAGTATTGGACAAGATTGATCTTGATAATATTATGGAGCCGAAAAGATTTGCCTATAAAGTTGACCTTCTTTACCAGAGTATAAAAAATGCAAAGAATGTTAAAGAAGTACCTTTGGAATTTGCCTCAAGAACCAAAGAACAGTCAAAGTTTGACACAAAAGAAATGACCTCCACTTTTAAGGTAGCTATTATTTTAGGGATAAGGGATAAGATCAGATTTATAAAATTCGGAACAGTCGGATTTGTGGGATATTTGGTTAATGCCGGATTTTTGTGGCTGTTTACGAAGTGGCAGTTTCCTTCGGCGCTGGCTTGGGGATTATCGACTGAATTCGCAATTATAAATAATTTTGTTTTTAACAATCTCTGGACGTTCAAGTCGGAAAAAATACAGGGGATTACAGCACTTTTGAAGAAGTTTTTACAGTTTAACGGGACGTCATTGGGGGCACTTTTGATCCAGACTGTTTTCGGTTCACTTTCGGATTTGATTTTAGGTCCCGGGCACAGACAGCTGGCTTTGCCGTTTATAATAGTCTTTCTTGTACTTCCCTATAACTATTTTATGTACAATGCGGTTATCTGGAAAACCTGGAAGAAAATTCCTATATTCGGCAAAAAGGAGTAGAATAATCTTCATATGGCCCCTGGTACGAGGAGATTTCCCAGAAACGAAGACGATTTTAATAAATTTCTTGCAAGAGAGTATCTAAAGTACGGCTCCGTCGATGAAGTTTTCAGAAGAAATGACTACGATCTCCCCATATCATATGCAAATTTCCAGAGAGTTCTTGATCGTTTTGGAATAATAAAAGCGGTTGGACCTAACAATAAGTTTTCAGAAGCAGTGGACTTTTTGGCACATATGGTTAAGGATAATATTGCTTTTGAAAAACTCTACAAAAAAATGCCTCCCAGTTACAGAACCTCCGTTGTCACGCTCTACAGGGTTTTGGCCTATGTTAAAGAGGGGATAACAAGGAGGCTCGGTTGTGCCTTGGTAATTTCACCATACAATGACCCCAAAAAAGTTTTGGTTGCAAAAGACGTTTCAACCCCAAACATTGATTTCGGAAAGTATTACGGCAGTCTAACAATCCCCATGGGTTATGCAAAAAAAGGTGGAAGCAGAATGGAAAACATCTCGCGTGTATTACAGCAGGAAGTCTTTACTGATATGGTGATTGATCGTAAGATCCCTGATTTCTATTTAAAAGACGAAATGAGTCCGTTCATGTATCTGGACATTGCCGATATCAGGGTATCTGTGTATCATTTGGAACTTCCCAAGGAATATTCACAAATAAAATGTTTTTCAAGCTATAAATTGAAGGATTTTATTTTTGTCGATACGGCGAAATTATTAAACGATACCTATAATAAAATCCCCCTTAGAGCCGGAGTAAAAGAGGCGGTAAAAGGTTATTTAAAATATCTTAATTTGGTTGAAAGGAAGCTCTCGGTAAATCCGCTTCAGGAAAAGTCAGTACTCAACCAAGAACTGGCAACGGTCACAATAGACATTGAATAATAAATTGTTTATCTGAATTGGGAAGAAGCTATTGTGTTTTTACAAGACTTTCACATTTAATCGCAGTTAGTTTATTATCTTCGATTTTAATGGGGGTGTTGTCAATCAAAGTTCCTGTTTCTGGATTATATTTAGGTCTGTTTATACCGGCTGGAAAAGATACCTCTCCCGTTGTTACATTTCTGTCTCCAACAAGTCCGTATCTCTCCTTTTGACGCCTCCAATATGCAGGTACCATATCAAGGTAAATTATATTTGAGGCAAATTTTCAAATACTATCAAGAAGAATAAGTACTTAATATGTCCCTTTTCAACTTAAAGAAGAGGTCCCCAATCAGCAATCGGCATGACATTCTTTGAAATAAATGCGAGGGAATAGAGGAAAATCGGAATAATTATTATATAAAATGCGAGGCGGAATTCTTTCTTAACCAAAATGTTTGCATATCCTGCAAATAAAAACGGAACTATTGGTAAAGAATAACGGATAATATCTCGGTGTGATACAAATAGAGTTGTGATGAAGAAAATAACCGCAAACCAGGCACCGGCAGTATCCTTTTTTGAAAGGTAAAAAAGACCCAATCCGCCGAGAAGATAAACAAATATTACTTCTTCAAGCCAATAGGTTCCTACCCAAGGTTGTTGGTAGTTAAAGATTTGAAACGGTGGGAAGAAAAGGTGGATGTTGTCCCCGGAATGAAAGTAAGCCAAAAAATCATTGAGCCTGATTTTAAAAATATAAAATACCCCCAGAGTCGAAAGAGGTATTATAAAAAGAGGCAAAAAACTTCTCAATTTTTGTAGTACTTTTGCGCCTCTTTCAGTCTTAATCAAAGATTTTAATACCGGGGTATAGTATGCCCCAAAAAGTGCGGGGAATAGAAGGATTCCGGGGGATTTGGTCATGGCAGCAAGTCCACCGAAAATACCTGACCAGAGGTATTTTTCTTTTCTAAAAAAGTAAATTGTTAGTATTACTAAAGCTATAAACAGGGGTTCTGGAGATCCGACAGACCTAACAACAAGCCATCTGGCGGGAAAGATGGAGAAAAGGAAAGTTATCCAAAGAATATCTTTTTTGTCGACAAAATCGCTACTATAAAGTTTGAACGCGAATATGGCCAAAATTGACGAAAGGACGGTAACAAAAAGCATTGAATATGGGTATCCTATTCCGAATGAGAATAACTTGATTAAAAGCGGGTATAGTGGAAAGTGTGCCGCAAAGTATTCAACGGGTAAGTTGAAATTGAAAGTTTTGAGCATTTCAGGGTTGTAGAAGCTTTTTGCAACAGCAATATACAAAGGTCCGTCATAGTTTGAGACTACAGTTGCCATACCGGATTGTGGGAGAGGGATAGTCCAAAAACTATCAAGTCTTAAATATAGAGGCAACCAAAGAATTAATGTTGGAATCAATGACAGGGCCAATATCGCAAACAGACCTTTAAATTTTGCCATTTGATGAAATGATATACCTTTTTGTATAATTCTGACAAGGAAATGAATAATTTTCGTGGTGATATGGTGGAAAGAAAAGAAAAAATAACAGGAATCCGTGCGGTTAAAATTGGCTGTATGGACGAGGATGATGTTGTTTCCGGAGGTGTTATTAAGATTGGCGTTGCCGGAAGCGGTGTTGTTAAAATCGGCGGGGGAAATCAAGAGCTTTATTCGGACAAGGAAAGAGAGGGTATGCAAAAAATAACCCGGCAGATTTACAGATGGACCCTATTATTCTCGCAAAATAATGGCGTAACCGCGAATTCATCCAGCCATCCGGAGTGCGGTGCCGGAGGAGCGCAGGGATTTTCGGAAGAAAATCTTATCAATGAAACAAAAAACCTTTCTGCAGAAAGTGGAATTAATTACACCGGACATCTTGAAATTGTCACCAATAACCAAGATATACCGAGAGAATCACTATCTTGGTTTACCAGAGAATCAGGTCCGCACACTGCAGGATATATAAATGTAACGACAGGTGGAGGAATTACGGGAGGAGAAAGAGAATTGCTTGAAAAGGAACGTAATAGTAAGGCGTTTGATATATCTGCCGATTGGGCAGAGTACGCATTAAAATCGGGTATCGATAGAAATGAAGTTGTCGATAATTTAGTATTTCAATTGCGCTTGGCTTATGCGATTTCAGAAGGAGTCAGAACAAATAGTAATCCTTTTAGGGTGTTTAATGGTGGACGCCTTAAAGAAACTGAGGTATCTGTAAATGAGGAAATTGTTCAAGAAGTATTTGATATTGCAAAAAAGCAGATTGATCGAGGTGAATGGACAGCCGCATCGCACCATTAAGCTTCACATCTTGTATAATTAATAAGTGGAATGATTAAAAATAATCCGGTTATATTAAAAGATAATAATAAGGTAACTATCGACTTTTTATCTTTGGCTTTTAAATCCTCAAAAATAGCATTGAAATTAGTTGTAGTTCCAATCATCCTCTTGTTTTTTGGATTATTTGCTGATAAAACACTAAATACAACTCCGTTGTTTATTGTTGTTGGATTAATCGCGGGGCTTTTTTTTGGTTTTTATATGACTAAAAAAATAAGGAGAGAAATAATTTAAATATATGCATATTTCCCTTGTTGCAGAAAAAATATTCCATATAGGCGATTTTGCAGTTACCAATTCATTGTTGGCATCGATTATCACCTCTCTACTTTTAATTTTAGTAGCCTTGCTTATAAACAGAACGCTTAGAAATATTCCGAACAAAATGCAGTCAATTATAGAAATGATTTTTGATTTTTTAGACAGCTTGGCACAGTCAATAGGAGGGAAAAATACACGCATGTTTTTGCCGCTCATAATAACTTTGTTTGTATACATCCTGCTTTCAAACTGGCTTGGGCTACTTCCAGGTTTTGGTTCTGTAGGTATTTATGAAATCGAAGAAGGTCACAAGGTCTTTGTCCCTCTATTAAGAGGTGCAACTGCCGACTTGAATACAACTTTAGCATTGGCTTTAATCTCCGTGTTTGCGGTTCAATTTTACGGAATATCTACAAATAAATTGAAGTATCTGTCGCGTTTTTTTAATTTTCAAAACCCGATAATGTTTTTTACCGGAATACTCGAGTTGATTTCGGAGTTTTCCAAAATTATTTCCTTTTCATTCAGGCTTTTCGGTAACGTTTTTGCCGGAGAAGTCTTGATTTCAGTTATTACAGCTTTGATTCCGGTTATTGTTCCACTTCCTTTTTTTGGACTTGAAATTTTTGTCGGTTTGATTCAAGCTTTGGTATTCTCTATGTTGACTTTGGTATTTATTAATATTGGAATGCAAGTACACGGGAGTGAATCACATGAAGAAAGTGGACATAAATTAGCGGGAGAGGGGGTGGAGCATGGGAACTGAAGAAACAAAGATGCTTGCAATGGCACTTGTCATGGGTATTGGAACCATTTGCCCGGCATTGGGTATTGGTATGCTTGCCAGTAAAGCAATGGAGGCAATTGGTCGAAATCCTGAAGCGGCATCTAAAATTCAAACAAATATGATATTAGCCACCGCTTTTACGGAAGCTATCGCTATTTACGCGTTGGTTGTGGCACTTATTATTAAGTTTGTATAAATACTAAAATGGAAGGACTTGGACTAGACATCAAGCTTTTAATTGCCCAAATAGTTAATTTTGGGTTATTGTTTTTTATTCTTAAAAAACTGCTCTACAAACCAATAATCAAAATGCTTGACGATAGAAAAAAGACAATTGAGGAATCGCTTCTTAACAGTAAAAAAATTGAGGAAGAGTTAAATAAATTGGAAGAACGGAAAAGTGAAGTGATAGGAAGGGTTCAAAAAGAGGCTCAGAAGGAAAAAGAGTCATTGATAGCTCTGGCAGTTGAAGAAAAGAAAAATATTATTGACGAGGCAAAGAAGTCTTCGGAAGCAATTGTAGCGAAGTCTGTTAAAAAGATTCAAGCGGTTGAAGACACTTCGTACGAGAATATTAAGAAAAGGTTCTTGAAAGACGCTGTTAATGAACTTGAAAAGAAAATTCGCTCATCAGGTAGTGGCAGAAAGTTTACAGATAACATTCTCAAATGAAAGGACGAGGAAACGATGCTAATATCATTGCACGCGAGATAATTTCATATCTTCGAAGCAAAGGTAAGCTAAATTTAATTTCCGACATTGCAGGTGTTCTGTTGGCAGAAGCCGACAATAAGTTGGTGAGTGTGTATTGTGCAGATAATCTGTCTGAAGTACAAAAAAAGAAGGTTATTTCGAAATTTTCAAAATTAACCGGTTCTGATAAGTTTAAGTTTTTTTTGGAAGAAAGTTTAATTGGAGGAATGGTTGTTAAGTATAAAGACAAGACATGGGACTTAAGTCTTAAAAGTAATTTGGAAAAATTAAAACAACTTTAAAAATATGACGGTTCAAGACAAATTATTTAAAGATATAAGAAAGAAACTCGATTCTCTTGAGTTTGGTGGTGAATACCGAAATACAGGAAGTATTGTAAAAGTTGGCGACGGAATTGTTGAAATATCTGGCTTATCCGAAGCGATGATGGGTGAGGTATTGGATTTTGGAAATAAAATACTTGGAATGGTTGTAAATATAACAAAAGACGAGGTGGGGGCGGTGGTACTTGGGGATTATTTGGGACTTTCAGAAGGTGGTGAGGTAAAAACAACCGGACAGATAATTAACGTCAAGGCTTCATACAACTTGTTGGGAAGGGTGGTTGACCCCACGATGTTGCCTATCGACGGAGGTGGAGTGATTGAAAAATCAAAAAGCGACAAAGATATGCCGATTGAAAAAGTGGCGCCGGGAATTATTGAAAGACAGTCGGTTAAAACTCCCCTACAAACAGGTATAAAAGCAATTGATTCCATGATTCCGGTTGGAAGAGGACAAAGAGAGCTTATTATCGGAGACAGAAGCACCGGAAAAACGGCCGTTGCGGTTGATACAATTATCAACCAGGCAAAACTAAATAAAGAAAAAGGTGCAAAAAAAGTAATCTCAATATACGTCGCCATCGGTCAGAAACAATCCAAGATTGTTCAGGTCGTAGACAAATTAAACGAGTACGGTGCGATGGAGGACACAATTATTGTCTGTGCCAACTCATCGGATTCTGTGGCTTTGCAGTATCTGGCTCCGTATGCAGGTTGTGCTGTTGGGGAATATTTTATGGACAAAGGTGAAGACGTGCTTATCGTCTATGACGATTTAACAAAGCACGCTTGGGCGTACAGACAGATTTCCTTAACTTTAAGAAGACCTTCTGGTCGTGAAGCATACCCCGGAGATATTTTCTATCTCCACAGCAGGCTTTTGGAAAGAGCTTGTAGGCTTTCAGACAAACTCGGAGGTGGGTCACTGACGGCACTTCCAATTATTGAAACCCAAGCCCAGGATATTTCCGCGTACATTCCCACAAATGTTATATCAATAACTGATGGGCAGATATATCTCGAACCGGATCTTTTTTATCAGGGAGTAAGACCTGCGGTAAATATCGGACTTTCGGTATCGAGAGTCGGAGGGGCGGCACAAATTAAAGCCATGAAACAAGTTGCCGGAAAATTAAGACTCGACCTTGCTCAATATAACGAGCTTTCGGCTTTTGCCCAGTTCGGTAGCGATATGGATGATATAAGTAAGTCAAAGATTGAAAGAGGAAAAAGGCTCATTGAGATTTTAAAACAACCCCAATATTCTCCGGTTGATCTGACTTCGCAAATCCTTCAGATCTGGGCGGTTACGAGGGGTTACCTGGATACAGTTGACGTTGAGGTATGTCCCGTAAAAACGATGGAGTTTGTGGATTTAGTCAAAGCAAAAGTAGGAAAAGTCGGAGAGAGTCTTAAGGGTAAAGAAGGAATAACCGATGACCTTGAGAAAAAGTTTACCACTTTGGCGGATAAATATTTCAAGAAATCCTAAAAATAACATGTCAGCAGTAGCCAAATACAGAAAAAAGATAAAAAGCGCGAAAAATATTGCAAAGATAACTAAGGCTATGCAGATGGTTGCCGCTTCGAAAATGAGAAGGGCACAGGATTCTGCAACAAGAAGCAAGGTCTATGCCAGTGAACTTGTGAAGTTATCAACAATTCTTTCATCACAGATTGATGAGAGTGTTCACCCTCTTTTAAGAAAACCGTCGGAAGCCAGAGATCTGGTTTTGGTAATTGCTCCGGAAAAAGGACTTTGCGGAAGTCTTGTCACAAATATTTCCAGAAAACTTTTGGAAGTAGTTGGTACTACTGACCCAGCAAAAATAGATTTTATAGTTGTTGGTAAGAAGGCAAGGCATGTTGTCGGGAGACTGTCTGGCAATATAATCGGGGAGTTTACTTTAGGTGTTTCGCAACCGACTTATGAAATAGTCCCTCCAATTGCGAGGCTTATTGAAAAAGAATTTATCGACGGTATTGTTGGCAGGGTGGTATGTCTTTATACGGAGTTTCATACTACGATCAATCAGGAAACCTTACACAAAGTTTTACTGCCACTAAATTTGGCCGGAAATGATATCTTAGAAAGAAGTGTTGAAAACGGATACAAAGGGTATATAAAATTTGAACCCAGTGCCGATGTAATCAGTACCGAATTTTTGTCGATGTTTTTGGAAACGGAAATATACCAGTTGCTTTTGGAAAGCTATGCTTCGGAGCAGTCGGCAAGAATGGTTGCGATGAAAAATGCAACGGATAATGCACGGTCTTTGATATCTCTTCTGACTTTGGAATATAACAAGAAGAGGCAGGAAATGATAACATCGGAAATAATCGATATCGGAAACGCTGTTTCGAGTCAAAATTGATTATGAAAAGTAAAAAGAGTCAAAACAATAAGATAAATAAAAAAGGGAAAATCGTGCAAATAATGGGTCCGGTTGTTGATGTTACCTTTGATGGTCACACACCACCCATTTATGAGCATTTGAAAACGGAATCGGGTCTATCTTTGGAAGTGCAGGAGCAGTTAGGAGATTCCCATGTCAGAACAATTGCCCTCGGTCCGACCGAAGGTCTTCGAAAAAATGACGAAGTTGCCGATATGGGGGGAGTGATTTCAGTTCCTGTTGGAGAACCGACTTTGGGGAGAATTATGAACGTTTTAGGAAAGCCAATTGATGGTGGTGCAGAAATAAAAAGCAAGGAAGTTTGGCCGATACACAGACCGTCTCCAAAATATTCCGAACAGACTTCAGGTATTGAAATATTGGAAACCGGAATGAAAGTTATTGATTTGATGGCACCCTTTATTAAGGGTGGAAAAATTGCCATATTCGGGGGTGCGGGAGTCGGAAAGACGGTTATCGTAACGGAAATGATCAGAAATATGGCCGTTGAACACAAGGGTCACTCGGTTTTTGCTGGTGTCGGGGAACGCACCAGAGAAGGAAATGATCTTTGGGTGGAAATGAACGGTTCTGGAGTTATTAAGAATGTTGCGATGGTTTTCGGACAAATGAATGAGCCTCCCGGAGTTAGACTTCGGGTCGGGCTAACGGGTGTAACACTTGCAGAATACTTCAGGGATGTTAAGAAAGAAGATGTACTTCTTTTTGTTGACAATATTTTCAGGTTTACCTTAGCGGGAGCTGAAGTATCGGCACTTCTTGGTAAACCACCCTCAGCCGTAGGATATCAGCCGACACTTGCCAAAGAAATGGGTGACCTTCAGGAGCGGATTGCATCAACTATTAACGGATCGATTACTTCCGTCCAAGCAGTTTATGTTCCGGCCGATGACTATACGGATCCCGGTCCAGTAACGACTTTTGCCCATCTTGATTCAACAGTAGTACTTGAGCGTTCAATTGCAGAGCAGGGCATTTATCCAGCAGTTGACCCACTTGCATCCAGTTCGCGTGCAATGGATCCCAATATTATTGACAGCGAACACTATGCCGTTGCCATGGGGGTACAAAAGATTCTCCAGCGTTACAAAGACCTCCAGGATATTATTGCAATTCTCGGTGTCGACGAACTTTCGGATGAGGACAAAATGGTTGTGGGAAGGGCAAGAAGAATCCAGAAGTTTTTCTCCCAGCCGATGTATGTTGCCGAGGTATTTACCCAGATTCCGGGAAGGTATGTTTCAATTAAAGACACCGTTAAAAGTTTTAAAGAGATTTTAGAGGGAAAATACGACGACCTTCCCGAAGATGCTTTCTTTATGGTCGGTTCGATAGAAGAAGCTCAAGAAAAAGCAAAGAAGTTGATAAATAAATAATGAGTGCCTTTCTTTCCTTAAAAATTGCAACTCCCGAAAAACTTGTCTACGAAGAAAAAGAACTGGACTCTGTTACCATGCCCACATCGGAAGGCGAAATAACGGTTTTACCAAATCATATTCCATTAGTTGTTAAAATTGCTCCCGGTGAAGTTGTTGCAAAAAGGAAAGGCATTGAGCATTCACTTGTTACGATGCAGGGATTTATGCACCTCGATGTTGAGGGAAACATTGTTATCCTTTCGGATTATGCCATTCGAAGCGAAGATGTCGAACTGGCGAAAGTTGAAGAGGCGAAAAAGAAAGCAGAAGTTGCCATGAGAGAGAAAGTATCACAAAAAGACTTTGCAATTGCCGAAGCGGAATTGAGAAAGACAGTGCTTGAGCTAAAAACTGCAAACAAAAGAAGAACGATGAGTAAGAGAGTGTAGTTTTTTAAGATTATTCAACCCCAGGGCAATTTGTGTTAGACTTCAATTACATATCGTTTCATGTCTAAATTAATTGATGAGATTTCCTTTTTTCTTCCCTGCTACAACGAAGAGAAAAATGTCAAAAAAAGTGTGATGAGTGTGAAGGCGGTTTTGGAAAGAATTGCTGACAAATGGGAAATTATAATTGTCGACGACGGTTCAAAAGACAAGACCGGGAAAATCGCCGACGAATTAAGTCGCAAGATCAAGAGGATTCAGGTTGTTCACAACAAACCCAACAAAGGTTACGGAGGTGCCTTAAAATCTGGTTTTGAAGCATCAAATTACAAGTGGGTTGCTTTTGCTGATTCGGACGGGCAGTTTGACTATTCCGAAATAACCAAATTTATTGAAAAACAAAAACAAACAGGTGCAGATTTGGTTTTGGGAATTAGGGCCAGGCGCGCGGACTCATTTATAAGAAAGCTTTTTACCCTTGTTTGGTCAAAGATTTTGCCGAGGCTTTTACTCGGTCTTCGTGTAACCGACTACTCATGCGGTTTTAAATTGATCAGAAAAAGTGTCTACGAGAGTGTGCTGCCATTGGTTGGGGAAGAAAAAGTGACACAGATAGAACTTCTTACAAAGGCGCAGCGGAAGGGGTATAAATTTGCAGAAGTAAAAGTTAAACACTTACCGAGACAATTCGGACATCAAACAGGTGCCGACCTGAAAGTCATTGTCAAAAGCGTGCAAGACCTCTTAAAACTTTGGGCTCAACTAAGATGATAGCCAAATTTAAAAAGTGGATTAAGAAAAACAAAAATGACTTTATCATTTTATTATTTTTGCTGGCTCTCGGAGCCTTTGTCCGTCTTTATCAAATCAGTGGGTATATGACATTTCTTGGTGATGAGGGAAGAGATGCAATTATTGTGAGAAGGCTTCTTGTTGATTTTGACCCAATACTGATAGGACCGGGGACATCTATCGGAAATATGTATTTGGGACCCTTGTACTACTATTTAATGGCGCCATTTTTATTGCTTTTTAATTTTTCTCCTGTCGGGCCGTCTGTTATGGTTGCACTTTTTGGGGTGGCAACAGTATATTTAATTTGGTATATAGCACGTTTGTGGTTTGGAAAGGCGGCTGGAGTAGTTTCGGCTCTTTTGTATGCACTCTCCCCTGTAATAATTATTTACTCGCGGTCTTCCTGGAATCCGAACATTATGCCATTTTTTTCACTTCTTACCATATTTTCTTTATGGAAGGTTTGGAATGATGGGAAGTTTAGGTGGCTTATTATGATGGGGATATCTTTGGCCTTTGTTCTTCAGTCGCATTATTTGGGACTTCTTCTTATCCCGACAATATTGATATTTTTATTTGTTAAATTTTGGGTAGTGTCGAAAGGTGTGAAGTCTGAAAAACAAAACTTATTAAAAAACATGATCTTCGGAGGTCTGGCATTTCTTTTTTTGATGTCGCCGCTTTTTATTTTTGACCTTCGTCACAATTGGATGAATTTTAATGCTATTAAGACATTTTTTACACAGAGAGAAACAACCGTATCTATCAAGCCGTGGAAAGCTCTTCCTAATGTCTATCCGATTTTCAGAGACAGTGTTGTACACAGGATAGTTGCAGGACAGGATATTTTTGCAGGAAAGGTATCTATCTATTTAATAATTTCAGCAATAATTATTTTTATTACGTCTTGTGTTTTTCGACTCAAGAAACTCTTTCTCGGAAACGATGAGAAAAATGTATTTGACAGTGGTTTGTTGCTATTGTTGGTGTGGATGGGGGTAGGTTTAATCGGATTGGGACTCTATAAACAGCACGTTTATGATCATTATTTCGGATTTATATACCCTGCAATATTTTTACTAATTGGGGGAATATACCAGAAGGTATTAAACCTTCATTTTGAAGGAGTAAAAATTGTCATTACCGCATGGGTTATTCTTCTTGTCGGCAGTTATATTGTAAAGTCTCCTCTAAGGGGTGTCCCGAATCACCAAATGCTAAGAGCACAGGATGTTTCCGATGTGATAAAGGAGGATGCGGGGAAATCCAAATTCAACCTTGCAGTGATTGCACAACAAAACTATGAAGACGGCTACCAGTATTTTTTGGAACTTGCGCGTACCAATGTTGTTGATATTGATGCCCAAAGGCTTTCTGAAACAGTCGGTGAGTATTTATATGTTGTTTGTGAAATGCCTGAAGACAAATGTGATCCGACCCACTCTGCAAAAGCGGAAGTTGCCAACTTCGGGTGGAGTGAAGTTGTAAACAAATGGGGCCGTGAGGGAGTGACTATTTTCAAACTCGGTCATGTTGTGTCCGAAGGTGGAGAAAAAATCTAAATTTTTTTGTTATGAATTACGAAGAATCTCAAACAATTTTGGAGGAAGTTAAAAAAGCCAACTCTTTTGTGTTACTTCTACACCAATCCCCTGATTTCGATTCGGCAATGAGTTGTCTATTAATGGCAAAAGTACTTGAAGGAATGGGAAAAAAAGTCAATGTCTTTTCTTTTGATGAAATCGATAAAGATAGTAAATTTTTCGACAAAGACAATAAAATTCAGGTTGTGAAATACGAGGATGTTAATTTTTCTGAGTATGAGGTGTTGTTTATATTGGATGCAAACGAAACAAAAAGAGTCGGTTTGCCAGAAAACTTTTCCTTTAATGGAAAGATTATTTATATCGATCACCATGAAGGTAATGACTATTCGGATATCCACATTTTTGACAGGTATGCCGGTGCGACAGGGGCTGTTTTGTATCTTATCTTTAAGGATTGGGATATAGATTTAAGCATGAAAGATCTGGATATGGTTTTGTTGATCTTGATATATGACACTTGGGTTTTTCACTTTGCTGTGTACCCAGGTACAAAGGTTTTCAAAATTGCAAATGAACTAATTGATCTTGGAGCAAATTTTGAACAGGGGCTTTTTTACGCGGAACAATGTAACGATCTTGAAACATATCAATTTTATGCAGAGGCAATCAAGGAGATTAAAATTGATAATGAAAGCAGGTTTGCATATGTCTTTATTTCAAAAGATCTATTTTCAAAATATAAAAAATACGGTGTCAGATCGCGTCAATTGACAGACCTTTTCCTTAGAAATATAAACGGCACAGATTTTTGTGTAGCTATGATTGAGGAGGGAGATGGAATAGTTAAGGTTAGCGTGAGGACAAGAACGCTTGGATTTTACGTTCTCGACTTGATAAAGGAAATGGGCGGCGGAGGACATCTTACTGGAGGTGGAGCTACGGTAACTTCGGAAAGCGGCAATACTCAGGAATCGGTAAATACAATTCTTAAGTATTGTAGAGATTATGCGCAAATGATGCAAAGTAAAAAAATCTAAGAATATGAAAAAACTTAAGAATTTTTTTTCAAATTGGGTTTCATATGTAGTTCTCATCTCAATTTTAATTGGAGCTTTCTATATAAGAGTTGTAAGGATTGACGATATGCTGGGATTTTATTATGACCAGGGGAGGGACGCTCTTGTTATATGGAAGTTGTGGCATGATGCAAAGTTTTTTCTGATAGGACCGGTTACAGGTTTATCGGGAATATTTTTAGGACCTTTTTACTACTATCTTATTGCACCGATTTATTTAATTGGCGGCGGTAACCCAATTTACCCTTCCGTTTTCTTGTCGCTTCTGTCAACTGCTTCACTTTTTGTTGTCTATCAATTGGGAAAAGAAATGCATTCGAGAACTGCTGGGCTTGTGGGGGCATTAATCGGAGCTTTTTCGTATTACATTGTGTATAACAGCCGCTGGCTTTCCAATCCGAATCCGATGTTTTTAATAAGCACAATCTTTTTATATTCTTTATGGAAAATTATTTCCGGAGGGAGTACGAAATGGTGGATTGTTTCTGCTTCTATGCTTGGAATATCTTTGCAGTTTGAGTCAGCGAGTGGTGTTTTTTATATTCCCATTTATATTATCTTTTCAATTTGGAGACTTTTTAATACAGTTTCAATAAAAGAACTTTTTACAAGCAAATGGTTTGGGGTGTTTATAAAGAAACACGCAAAAGTAATAGTCGTTTCTTTTCTCTCATTTTTTATAACACTTCTTCCTCAGATAGTATTCAATTTCAGACACGACAATTTGTTGATTAATAATTTCTTGAAATTGTTTTTCCACGAAAAGGCTTTTAGTAAACCAATCACAACATTTATTTTGGAAACGAGGATTAATTATTTTTGGAGTGCCTTTATGGGTAAGATCTTCATAGGCCAAAATACCAATTCTGCTGTTTTTGCTTCTTTATCTTTGGCAGCATTAATTATCGGGAAGAAGAAATTTCCGAAAGGGTCATTAACTTTGTTTGGAATATTTTTAATTACACCAATGGTTGGGTATATTTTGTTTCAGGGGAATTTCGGAAATATTTATGATTACTATCTAATTGGTTATTTCCTGCCATTTATACTTTTGTTTTCTCTGGGGCTCACGGAATTCTCAAGGACTATTATCGGAAAGGTTTTTTTGGTTTTGTTTCTCATAGCCTTTTTCAGGGTTAATTTGGTACCACTTCGCGGCATAACGACAAATCCAATGGATGGCCCCACTGACGTTAAGTTTGGAAGTCAATTGAAAGCCGTGAATTGGGTGTTTGAAAATGCTGCCGGGAGGGGTGTTTATAACGTTGACATCTATGTACCACCCGTAATCCCTTACGCATATGATTACCTTTTTCTTTGGCAAGGAACTGTCCATTGCGGTGAGTCCTTATGCGGACAGGTGTCGTACACAACACCAATTTTGTATACACTTTTTGAACAGGACCCTCCAAGTCCGGACAGACTTGAAGCATGGTTAAATAAACAGGAAGGCATTAGTGTTGTTGAAGAAGAAGCAAAATTCGGAGGGATAACCGTCCAAAGAAGAAGCAGAATTTGAACTACGTAAATTTTTCAGTAAATTATGAAATTCCTTAAAGAAAACTGGCTGATAATTCTAATTGTCATTGCGGGAGTGTTTTTCAGGCTTTATAAATTCGATCAGTTATTCATGTATAACCACGATAACGATCTGGCAAGTTGGGTGATAAAAGATATTGTAATTGGTAAACACTTCCGGCTTATTGGACAGGAAACTTCAACGCAGGGAATTTTTATCGGGGGATTGTTTTATTATCTTCAAATACCGTTTTATTTAATAACAAAAATGGATCCGATCGGAGCACCTTTTCTTGGTGCGGTTTTGGGTGCCCTTTATATTATTGGGATCTATTTCATCTTGTCGAGAGTTTTTTCCAAAAAAACGGCATTGGTTGGAGCTTTGATTTATTCGCTTTCTTTTGTTTTTATATTTAATGATCGGGAAATAGTGCCGACACAGCCGGTAATATTTTGGAGTTTTGCGATGTTTTTCGCCCTATCCGAAATACTAAGAGGAAGTATTAAACGGGGATTAACTATTTGTGCGGTACTGTTGTCACTGGTTTGGCATTTTAATTTTGCACTAATGCTAACATTGCCGCTTATTCCTGTAACACTGATTTTTTCAAAGAAAAAAATGAGGCTGTCTGATGTTATTCTTCCGGCACTTGTCTTTGTCTTTTTGTCATTACCACTTTTTTATTTTGAACTGCGGCATTCTTTTATTCAATCAAATGCGTTTATTGCTTCAATGACAACAAACCAGCACGATATCATAAGCGGTTGGGATAAAGTGGTAAACACTTATCATCTTATATCGAAAAATTATTATTCGATTCTATTGCCATCTTTGAATTTCCTTACATATGAGCATGTGATGCTAATTATTGTAGCTTTATACCTGTATCTGTTGAAAACCTCCAAGAAATACAGAAAGACATTGTTGTTGATACTGGGTTGGTTCTTTTTGTATTTTCTCTTTTTTGCTTTTTATTCCAAGAGGGTTTCGGAATATTATTTGAGCGGGATACAATTCATTCCTGTCATTCTTTTGTCCTTAGTCTTGGAAAAAATTATTGAAAACAAGAAATACAGATTGTTCGGCTTTGTATTGGTGATTGGGTTGGTGGCTTTAAATATTTACCGTTTTTTTACGCTTCCGGTTAACAGAAGTGGTTATATTGAGAGAAAGGCAGTAGTGTCTGAGATATCAAGAGACGCACTCAGTCGGAAATATCCTTGTGTCTCTATTTCTTACATTACAAATCCGGGTTACGATCTTGGTTACAGGTATTTTTTCTGGTTGGAAAAATTGCATGTAAATCATCCCGACTCTGGTGCACCGGTTTATACGATAGTGTTTCCTTTAAACGACAAATTATTTCCGGTGGGTAAGACGTTTGGGGCGATAGGCCTTATCTATCCAGATTATTCGCGTTATACTAAAGACGGGGTTGAAAAGAGTTGTTCGGGAGAAAACTCTAACTTAACCGACCCAATGTTCGGTTTTACAAAATGAAAGATCTTTTTTTATCGGTAATAATTCCTTGCTACAACGAGGAAGAGAATCTTAAAAAGGGAGTATTGGAGAGTGTGAATGTATTTTTAAAAGAAAGGAAGTTTTCGTGGGAGGTAATTATTTCAGATGACGGAAGTACGGATAAAAGTAAGGAAATAATCAAAAAAGACATTCAAAACTATTCGAATTTTAAGTTACTGGAAAATCCTCATGGTGGGAAACCATCGGCATTGTGGTATGGCATTCAAAAAGCCAGCGGACGTTATATTCTTTTTACAGACATGGATCAGTCAACTCCCATTAAAGAACTTTTAAAGTTAATTCCATTCACGAAAGATAAATCTGTCGGCGCAGTAATAGGATCAAGAGGACTTGCCAGAAAGAATTTTCCTTTTTACCGTAGGCTGGGGGCAGTTGTATTCACGACTTTCAGAAAAATATTAATTCTTCCGGAAATCAACGACACACAATGCGGATTCAAACTTTTCAGACATGATATTCTTTTAAAAACTTTTCCTCTTCTGGAATTTTTTAAGTCAAAACAAAAAGCCAAAGGGTGGAAAGTCACTTCCTTTGATGTAGAACTTTTGCACCTGGTAAGCAAAATGTCCTATGAAATTGAGGAAATTCCGGTATTGTGGGCGGATACGGATAAAAGTGTGAGCAAAGGTAGAGGTTTAAATAGGTATCTGAAAGAGTCCAAGGAGATGCTTTTCCAGATTTTGCGGGTTAAATTAAACGACATAAAAGGTTTGTACGATTTTTCCTAAAATGTATACATCAAAAAAGACAAATGTTAAGACACTGGAAATGAAAGGAGACTTTGTTAAAGAAAATATCCTCAAACGTTTTTGGAAGAATTGGTCGGTAACTATTTTTGTCCTGTTTTTTGTACTACTGCTTTCTTTTGTACTGCGCTATTTGAAAATATTTGTCGGGCAACAACCTGTTTTTGCCGATGAGGCGATATATGTTCGCTGGGCACAGGTAATGAAAGCGGAACCGACACTCAGGTTTTTGCCGCTTTCTGATGGGAAGCAACCGCTATATATGTGGATACTCATGTTTTTATTGCAAAAGGGAGTTGACCCGTTAATTATAGGCAGACTATTGTCGGCATTTTTCGGAGTAGTGACAAGTTTCGGGGTTTTTGTCCTTTCCTATATCCTTTTCAGATCAAAGAGAGTGGGTATTGTTGCCGCAATTCTCTACGCTGTTAGCCCGTTTGCTGTGTTTTTTGAAAGCATGGCACTTGTTGATTCGACTTTGGCAATGATGGGTGTGTGGTTTTTTATTTTTTTATATTTAGCATTTAAAACGAGTAGGCTTGATTTGTCCATGATTTCGGGGTTTTTCTTAGGGGGAGCGCTTCTGACTAAATCTCCGGCATTGTATTTTACCCTTTTGACACCGGTTGTTGCAGGAGTTATGAGCTTTGGCAAAAAATGGAAAACAACTCTACTGGAATTTGCTAAAAAGGTGTTATTAATCATTCCTGTTTATACGATTGGCTACGGAATGTATAACATTTTAAGACTGGGTCCAAACTTTCATTTAATCGGTGCTCGAAATACTGATTATGTCTTTCCCATTTCTCATCTCTGGCAGAACCCGAAAGACCCGTTTATTTTCCACATCAAAGAGATTGGACAGTGGTTGTGGATGTTGGGTCCCGGGGTTTTGTTGTTTCTTCTGGTTCTGGGAATAATTGTCGGATTTAAAAAGTACAGAAAAGAAACGTTTATATTATCCCTTTGGATACTTATGCCGATATTTGCCAATGCGATGTACGCGAAAGTGTTTACTGCACGTTATATCCTTTATGCAATGCCTTTTATTTATATAATTTCTGCTCTCTTTATTCTTTTTAAATCAAAATGGCATAAGTTAATTTATCTCTTGTTGACTCTTTATATTGCTAATTCGCTCTTGGTTAATTATTTGCTGATCTGGAAAATTGAGGAAGCTCCACTTCCCAAAAGTGAGAGGACTGGATATCTGGAAGAATGGACTGCCGGGTATGGAATAAAAGATGTTGCGGAATTTCTTAAGGTGGAGTCCAGTAAGAATGCTGGTAAGCAGATAGTAGTTGGAACGGAGGGGTATTTTGGGACTCTTCCGGATGGGCTTCAGATGTATTTGAATGAATATCCGAAAGTTACGGTCATTGGAGTTGGACTTGATATTAAGGAGTTGCCGAAATCTCTGAAAGAGTCGAAAGCTGCCGGGAATAAAACATATCTTGTCGTAAATTCATCGCGATTGGTAGCGAACCCGAAGGATATAAACTTAGAACTTATAAATTCGTTCTCTAAACCATTGAGAACAATAGGTACTCATGATTATGTAAAGTACGGTCCGCAAGAAAAGCTGTATTTTTTTGAAATCCTATAAAATTAACCTACACTGCTAATTATATATTTATTGTCGATTATGGAGATATTATCACCGGTTTTTTTACCTAGTAAATATTTACCTATGGGTGCTTGGATCGAAACGAGCTTAACATTATCGTATTCCTTTCCTCCGTATCCTTCCGGTACTAAGATGATTGATAATCTTGAATTACTTCCAACCAGCTGAACTAGGCTCCAAAGACTAATCTTTTTTTGTTCTTCCGGAAAAGTTTGTGGAAGGGACTCAATCAGTTTCTTGAGATTTGTAAGTTGAATATTTAAATTCGATGCCAACTTTTCGCTTTGGTTTCTTGTCGTATCAGAGTGTGATTCCATTGCGCTAGGCGCAGAATCGCGTGCAGCTGTGGCTGTATTTAAAGCGTTTTGGATGACTTTATACTCTTCTTCTAGTGACCTTTTTAGAATGGTAAGTTTGTTGATTTTCATGAGTGACAATTATAACTAATATCTAACCAAAAGACATCAAATACGTTAAAATATATGCTAACATCAAAAATATGCACTTATCAATAATTATCCCTGCGTATAACGAGGGAAAGGTCTTGAAGAAAAATTTATTGAAGGTATTGAACTATCTAAACGGCAATAAATATAAGTGGGAGATTGTAGTTGTTGATGATGGAAGCCGTGACAATACATTTGATATTGCAAAGTCGTTGAAGAATAAGGGTGTGAAAACATGTCGGCTTGGTTTAAATCAGGGGAAAGGGGGAGCTTTAAAAGAAGGCTTTGAAAAAGCCAGCGGTGATTATTTAATATTTATGGACGCCGACCTTTCTGTACCTTTGAAAAACATAGACGTCTTTTTGAGTGAGCTTAATGACTATGATGTTGTGATTGGGTCGCGTAGGGTAGAAGGGTCTGATATTGTTGTACACCAACCTCTTATTCGGGAAAGTATGGGAAAAGTTTATACGCAAATTACAAAAATTGTAACAGCAACCAATTTGGCTGATTATACCTGTGGCTTTAAAGGTTTTAAAAAAGATGTCGGGAAAAGAATCTTTAAATCCTCGCGTGTAACAAGATGGTCATATGATGCCGAAATAATGTTTCTTGCAAACAAGTACGGATATAAAATTAAACAAGTTCCGGTTGAGTGGTTTAACCGAGTCGATAGTAGGGTCAGGTTGGGGAGTGCTGCCATTACATCTTTTACCGATCTCATCAAGATCAGGGTGTACGATTTGCTGGGGAAGTATGTTTAAAAAACCTTTTGCATATTGGGCGTTGTCGTTTCTTCTTCTGTATGTTGTTTTTTTGACAGTAAAACCCCTTTTTAATACTGGGTATTATCCGATGCATGATGATATCCAGCCAATCAGACTTTTGGAAATGGATAAATGTGTACGGGATTTTCAGTTTCCCTGCAGATGGGTTCCGGATATGGGTTACGGATTTGGATATCCTCAATTTAACTACTATGCCCCGCTACCCTATTACATTATTGAAATATTTCATTTACTGGGGTTTGGAATACTCGCGAGCATTAAAATTTATCTGGTTTTTATTACCTTTTTGAGTGTATTCGCATTTTATAAATTGGCATCTAAATTCTGGCGGAGTGAATTTGCAGGGTTGATATCAGCCTTCTTTTATTCACTTCTTCCTTATAGGGCAGTTAATTTATATGTCAGGGGAGCGGTTGGGGAGTATACAGCTCAGGCTTTAATTCCCTTAATACTCTTGTTTTCTCTAACTCTGCTTCGTGAGAAGGGTAAGCGCAATATTTTGTATTTGTCTATAAGTTTGGCGTTTTTGTGGATGTCGCACTCAATAAGTGCGCTAGTATTTACTCCATTTTTAATTGGATGGATGGTATATCTGTATTTTAGCGAAAGACCCCATAAGACATTTAAGTTGAGTATCTCTTTGAAAAAAGTGGCACTCTCCGTTTTGGGTGCGCTAACTATTTCTGCTTTCTTTATACTACCGGCATTTTTTGAGAGAGGACTGATTCATGGAGAGACATTGACGGTGAATTATTTTGATTTTAGAGGGCATTTTTTAAGTATCTACCAGATTTTATTTGCTAACGCTTGGGGTTATGGTTCATCTATGCCAGGACCCAATGACCAAATTATGCTCGGCATCGGAGTCCTTTTTTGGTTTATTCCTTTGGTCGCTTTGGTTGTCAGTATTTTTACCAGGAAGAACAGGGTAAATTTGCTTTTTCTTAACACTCTTGCTTGGGGGTCATTATTTTTAATGCATTCCAAATCCGCTGTAGTTTGGGAGAGTTTGCCTTTAATGAATCTGGTCCAATTTCCCTGGAGGTTCAATGCGTTTGCAGGAATATTTTTTACTCTTGGTGCTGGTTATTTCGGTCTACTTGAAATTAAAAGAGGTGCAAAGGTTACAATTTTGACTGCATTTCTTATTTTACTACTGCTTTTCCATGCGAGATTTTTCCGTCCCAATATGTGGTTAACAATTTCCGATATGGACAAACTAACGGGAAAGAACTGGGAGCTTGCAACCACCATTAGCATTAACGACTATCTGCCTGTGACGACAAGTCTTTCACCATCCGAAAAGGCTGAAGCCACTCCGGTTGTTTTGAATGGAAAGATGAATTTAATAAACATTGAAAAAGGGTCAAATTGGCAAAAATGGCTTGTCGAAGTTTCGGACAGGGTTTTGGTTCAAGCTCAAATATTTTATTTTCCCGACTGGAAGGTATATGTGGATGGAAAAGAAACAATGATAGATTATAAAAATAATAACGGTATCATAACTTTTAATATTGAAAAGGGAACGCATACTGTAATATTAAAATTAGTAGACACCTCCATTAGGGTAATTGGAAATATAATAACCATTTTGGGGATTCCGGCTTTTTTGTTTTTATACAAGCGTTTTAAATATGAAAAGTAGTCTGAAAATATTACTATTTATAATCCTATTGATACCCGCCTTCTGGTGGCTGTTGGGGTCGGGTTACTTCAACATGCACGACGATCTACAAGTGATGAGGTTGTTTGAAATGGATAAATGTTTATTTGACGGACAAATACCCTGTCGCTGGTCACCGGATTTGGTTTGGGGATATGGACAGCCAATGTTTAATTACTACAGTGCCTTTCCGTATTACTTAGGGGCTATTCTGCGGATTATCTTTCCGTTGACTTATTTGGGGACGGTAAAAATGCTTTTCTTGCTATCGTTTGTAATTGCCGGGGTTGGAATGTACAAACTTGCGAGAGAATTTTGGGGGACGCTGGGAGGGATTTTTTCAGCAGTGCTTTATACATATGCACCGTATCACGCTTTGGATATTTATGTTAGGGGAGCTCTTTCCGAGACTTTTGCTTTATCACTTCTGCCTTGGATGTTTTATTTTTCGTACAAACTGATTAAGAAATATTCACTTTTGAATTTTGTGGGTGTGGCTTTGTCAATTGCTTTTGTTTTAATGACTCACAATATTTCAACAATGATTTATGCTCCGATTACAGTGCTTTGGTGTGCGTTTTGGTTGATTGTGGAGAAAAAACTAAAGTCCATTCCGAGGTTGATCTTTGCGGGAATGCTGGGGGTCGGACTGGCTTCATTTTTTATAATACCGGCAGTATTCGAACAAAATATTATTCAGACACAATTTCTTACTTCTAACTATTCTGACTACAGGGGACATTTTGTTACTTTAAGACAATTGTTTGTAAACAGAAATTGGGGAGATGGACCCTCCATATATGGAGACAATGAGGATATTTCTTTTCAGATTGGCTGGCCGCACTGGTGGCTTGGAATTATAGCGGGTTTGAGTGCATGCTATTTGGTATACAAGAAGAAGATTGAGTTAAAAATATTTTTTCTGATTGCGGGACTGTCTTTCGGAACATTATTTTTTGCTTTTATGACGCATCATAGGTCGTTCTTTTTGTGGGAGATCATCCCTAAGGTTGATTTTGTCCAGTTTCCATGGAGGTTTTTAGGGCTCGTTATGTTTTTTCTTGCTTTTCTTGGCGGAAGTATAAGTTTAAGCAAAAACATTTTATCTAAGCTTTTTATACCGCTATTGATTATTCTTACGATTGTTCTTAATTTCAGTTACTTTATACCAGTACATTATTCAAGAAAAGTTACGGACCAAGGAAAATTAACGGGTCTGGCGTTTGAACTTCAACAAAGAGCTGCGATAATAGATTACTTGCCGAAAACTGCAAAAAGTGCTCCGGAATCAAAAGCGTTCGAGAGGCCAAAAAGCATTGAAGGCGATCTTACTGTCGGACAGTTTAGTAAGACATCGGACAGTTTTTCGTTTGATGTGGATGTTTATACACCATCTTCTGTAGAGGTTCCAGTAATGTATTTTCCGGGTTGGACGGTGTATGTAGATGGAAAAATTGTTGATCCGCAGACGCATGGTAACAACGGATTGATAAAAGTAACTTTTGATCCGGGACAGCACCAGGTGTATGGAAAGTTTGCCAATACGCCAATTAGAAAAGCGGCCAACTTGATAAGTCTGCTTTCTATTGGAATGTTACTAGTGGTTATCGCTTTTGGAGGTAAATATGAAAAAGACGGTTCAAAATCTGTTTAAAAAAGAATGGTTTATCATATGTTTACTTATAGTTGCAGTAATGGGATGTATTTATCAGCTACTTCGCAGTGGTTTTTACGAGCCGCAGGATTTACACCATCTGGCTGATATTTACGAAATGACTCGGGCATTATCGTCCGGACAGCTTCCTCCAAGATGGGGACCTGATTTTTTGTACGGTTATGGATATCCGCTTTTCAATTTTTATTATGTGGGACCTTTCTATCTCGGAAGCCTTTTTTACTTATTAAGCGGCAGTTTAAGGTTTTCCTATGAAGCCGTGTTTGAATTTGGAGTGATTTTGGGTGCAATAGGTTTTTATCTCTTTTTAAGAAATCATTTTTCGAAAATTGCTTCTTTTTGCGGTGCAATACTTTTTTCTTATACCCCGTATCGGGCAGTCCAGATATATGTAAGAGGTGCTATGGGTGAGTTCTTAACAGTCTCGTTGATGCCGATATTTTTGTATTTTAATGACAGATTAATAAAAGATAGAAAAAAGAAGTGGTTTATTTTTTCTGCCCTGATTGCCTCGTTTATCATCTTGTCGCACAACTATTTTTGGGTTTTGATATTCGGTTTTTGCGGGGTCTATTATCTCTTTGTATCTTTTATTAGTAAAAGATATCAAATTATTAAGAATTTTCTCTTGGAGATATTTTTGGCAATCGGGATTACGACCTACTGGTGGTTACCGGCTTTTACGGAACAAAAACAACTTTGGGTACAGACACCATTTCCTCTAATTGACCATTTTCCTTTTATTAAGCAGCTTTTAATTCCCTACTGGGGATATGGAGCATCCCTATGGGGTCCGATGGATGGGATGTCGTTTCAACTGGGAATTGTGAATATCTTTGCGGTGCTTTTATCACTCGTGGTATTTATGTTGGTTAAAAACAGAAGAAAAAAAGAAATATTTTTATGGTCTATCATCTCATTCTCTTTGTGTCTGTTTTTTATGAACGTCAGAAGCTTTTTCATATGGAGGTTGGTTCCGTTTTATAATTTGTTTCAATTTCCATGGAGACTGCTTGCCTTTGCAGGATTTTTCTCGTCTGTCTTGGTGGCTTGGGCTATAGAAAATATACAAAGTGATAGAAAATTATTGGCGAAAATTATTGCTTCAGTAATTGTTTTGTCTTCGCTTGTTTTAACTATAAATTACTTCAGACCCAGTAAGATATTTTATAAAACCGACGCAGATTATCTGAGAAGGATGTTTGCTGATCAAGTGACATCGGGCGAGGGTGTCTCAAAAGATTACAAAAACTACAGCGAAGATTACCTACTTCTTCCTAAGTGGGTTTTACAAAAGCCATCCAGTCTTCCTGAAAATAAATTTGGGAGTTTGGATAACGACGCGATTTTTATTAAGTCGACTGTCCAGAAATCGGCGGTTTCGTGGGTAGCAGATGTGGATGTTAAAAACCAAGGCGTTCTCAACTTTTATTCTTTATATTTTCCCGGGTGGAATGCCCAAGTTGATGGAAAAAAGGTTGATATCACCTATGGGGATATGGGTCAGATAGTAATTAATCTGAACCCGGGAGATTCTAAAGTGGAAATGTCTTGGGGTGAAACTCCGTTGAGAAAAGTCGTAGATGCGACATCTGTATTTTTTGTTTTGCTGTTAATAGGCCTGTTTTTTTGGAAGCGCGATGTCAATGAAAAATCTGCTAAAAAAGTTAAAGAATAATTGGGTTTTTATAGCGGTATTATTGGTAGCGCTGTTTATAAGATTTTATTTTTTAGATAAATATCTTGATGTTAGCGGTGATTTGCTGTTGGCAGCGGATTGGGGAGAAAAGTATTGGAAATACGGAAGTAAAGACTACTATTTTGTTCAAAACTGGTATTATGCACCGCCGAATTACCCGCCCCTAATAAATTTCTATTATGCCTATGCATACAAAGCATTTGACTATAAATATTTATTTGCACAGCTTCATAACGTAATCAAAATCCCACCGGCCGCTTTTATTGTCTACTACTATAAATGGGGTTATTTTACCAATCTGAAATTGCTTGGAATTGTCTGTGATATTTTAGCGGGAATACTGATTTATAAGTTGGTTTTAAGGCTGTTAAAAGATAAAACTGCGTCTATCATTTCAAGTGCGTTATATCTTCTAAATCCAATCACGATTGTTTTGAGTTCGGTATGGGGACAGGTTGATAGTGCAGTTGCACTATTTGGAACAGCATCAATATTACTATTGCTGAATAAAAAGTATTGGTGGTCGCCCCTCTTATTTACAGCAGGTTTGTTGCTAAAGCCTAACTGGATACTTTTTGCACCGCTTTATATATTTATTTATTTGCTCGGGGGTCCGAAATTAAAAAATATTGTCACATCTTTGTTTTCAGTAATTGTTTTGTTGGTTGTTCTGGCATTTCCTTTTTCTGATAATCCAATCTCTTTTTATACATGGTTTATCAAAGAGAGAATTATGACAACGATTGCTGCATCTCCGCATGCATCGGTGTCTGCCTTTAATTTTTATACGACGTTTTTGAAAATTGATTATGATTTGGCGACTTATAAAGTGTTAGGGTTACCGATGAAATTGTTTGGACAAGCGGTTTTTTCTCTAATTTATTTATCGGGACTTTACTATCTATGGAAAAACAAACCTAAAGTTGAGAATGTCTTAAAAGTAATCGCTCTTATTGGTTTCGGTTTCTTTGTTTTTATGCCGGGAATGCTCGAGCGTTATTTTTTCCCAATTCTTATACCCTTAGCTGTTTTGGCTGCTGGCAGCAAGAAAATTTTACTTATGTATCTGTCGTTAACAATAACATTTACAGTTAACGTAATTTGGGCGTTGTTTAGAAGGAGATATGGAGTGATTGATGATTTTGTGACAGGAAATAATTTTTTCTTATTAAGGACGATTTCTATTTTTAACGTGGCAGGGTATGTTTTAATGATTTGGTTATTATTTAAAGATTATCTGCTAAAATTAGATTTGTGGAAGAAATAGACTCGCGTGTTGAACCTGCCATAGAGATGTCGCTTCAGGATGTTAAAAAGAAGGCCGTACGGGGCGTGGCGGTTCTAACAAGCAGAACCCTGGTCTTAAATGCAATTGCTTTTGTTGCACAAGGATTATTGTGGGCTTTCATAGAACCGAGCGAGTATGGAATATTCTTGCTGGTTTCGGCTACGATAAATTTTCTTTCATATTTTGCCGATATCGGACTCGGTGCGGCATTAATTCAGAAGAAGGAGCAGCCTCAAAGCAAAGATTACAAAACGGTATTTTTGGTGCAGGAAGCATTGGTATTAACAATTGTTACGATTGTCTTTGTCATTAGTCCGTACCTCGCCAAAACTCATTCGCTCTCGCACGAGGCGGTAATTTTGCTTTATGCTCTGAATATCTCGTTTTTCCTTGCGTCTCTAAAAAATATCCCCTCGATAATGCTGGAAAGAAAGCTCGAGTTTTCAAAGTTTGTTATACCTCAGGTTTTGGAAACGGTGATATATAATATTTTCTTGGTATTTTTTGCATGGAAGGGTTTTGGCATAACAAGCTTTACATATGCTGTTTTGATACGGGGAGTTGTAGGACTCATCGCGATATATATAGTTCAGCCATGGAAACCCGGAATAGGTTTTTCCAGAGAGTCGTTAAAAAGCTTGCTTAAATTTGGTGTTCCGTACCAGCTGAATAACTTTTTAGCAACCGTTAAAGATGATGGTCTGACAATAGTTCTGGGTGGAATTTTGGGAAACTATGGTTTGGGTATCTTGGGAACGGCTCAGAAACTGTCTCAGTACCCACTTAGGTTTTTTATGGACAATGTGACAAAAGTCACTTTTCCGGCATTTTCCAGAATGCAGGATGACAAAAGTGATTTAGTGAGATCTTTAAACCGTTCCGTCTTTTTT
>CAZSNC010000006.1:0-32328 GCA_964608405.1 uncultured Gammaproteobacteria bacterium
TACGAATCATGTCTGCCCGCTATTCTAAAGGGCTGTAATTGTGAAGTCAATTAATATCTATAAACAAAATATTTATGCTATTGACATAATATTACAAATAATCAATATAATTAAAAATGAACAATATTATTAATTTACTAAAAAAAGTATTTCTAATTGTTCATATGTATTTTCTGTTCTCCTTACTGTTTCCCAATTATTCATCAGCCACAGGTTTATACTACTTTGAAGATTTTTCTGATGGTATTGCAGAAGGATGGACAACCACATATTCAAATAACTGTCTTAATAATTCCTGGCATATTGAGGATGGAATGTATGGTTTCAAAGTCTCATCGAACGATATGGTAAACGGTTGTAAAACCTATTCAATCTTAACTTCCCAGCAAATACCGGAGGGTGCAAATTATGTTTATGAATTTGATATGAAATTTCCTAATACTGTATATGCCGATAGGAATTTTTTTATAAAGTATGTTGACATAAATAATTGGTATGACGTTCATTTATATAATACAATGGTTCACCTTGAAAAGGTATATAACCAGCCTGGTGTAATCGACCCATTTCCTTTAGAGAGTTATAATTTTCAAGCTGGTTCTACTTACCATTTTAAAATATCCGTTTATGACAACATTATTATTATAGACATCAATAATGATTTCCATAAAGTATACACAGACTCTTCCCCAATTCTTCAGAACAGATATATTGGATTAAAAGCTAGTACTGGAAATACTACGTCATCGGAAGTATGGTTTGACAATATATCACTATCTATTTACCCTTCTATTGTAAAATTTAATCTTCCAATCAATTACTCTAACCGAGATAATCCCTCTCAAACTGTATTTCAAAGCGAGTTCTGGAACAAAATGACTGCTTCATTTGATCACAATCGGGAAAGAAAAGTATTCACACCGTTTACGAGAGATAATTATGACATCAAGGACTGTCCAAAAAGCGCTCTGGGTATTACCTGCTATGACGGACACAATGGAACTGATTTTAGACCATCAGTGCCAAAAGCAAATGAAGATGTCTTTCCAGTAGCGAATGGAAAGATTGTCTATGCATCTGATATCAGCGAGAATGGTAAATGCAATTCTGAAAAAAGTGGTTACGGCTGTGTAGTTGTAATGTATCATCCTGATCTTGATGTCTATACTCTTTATGCTCATCTATCAGAAATAAACAAATCGGTTGGAGATTCTGTAGTCCCTTATACTGAATCCATAGGAAAGATGGGCAATACAGGTTGCTATCCTTGTGGGGTGCATATCCATTTAGGAACATTAAAAGATAAAACACCACTAGAAGTCAGAAGTAAAATGAAGAAATCGGATTGGGAAAATTTATTTATGCAGGTTGAACCCAAATCAGATAAAAAAGATAATACGAATCCGAAACATTATTGCACATATAAAGTACCAAACGGAAACATTCTCACCTTTCAGGATCCATCGGGTTGGAGCAGTGAAACCCAAGAAGATCCCTGGTCTTTATCTAAGGAACTCGGTGGCTGTTCAACCGACTCCCCATATCTTTGGATAGAAGATATTGGAACAACACATCCGGAAGGAAAATTACCGCGTATATGGTATTCGGAATAGTTAATTAAATTTTTTTGAAAGTGACTTCATTTAAATAAAGAATCTTTTTTGACGCTTTCATAAATTCATCCCTTATCGTCTCCCTTTCTTCTTTAAAAGGCTTAACTGAATATTCCGAAATCCCTATTTCTGAAAGCATTTGTTCTAATTGGTTTTTTGTAAAACGACTTCTAATCTGCTCCCCTTCAATAAAAACATTCTCTTCCATTTCAACGGTGTTTGTTTTTAAAAAATTATAATCTTCAACATCATCGGGGGATTTGAAAGCTATATGAGCATTTCCATCCACTTTCAATATTCGATATGCTTCTGCCAACAGCGCTCGCGTTTCATTGTAGGGAAAGTAATTAAATCCGATTCTTGAATATACAATATCAACCGACTTATCCTTTAGAGGCAGTACTTTCCCGCTAAAATCACATTTTTTTACTATAAGTTTTTTTGATACATTGGATAGCTTTGACAATTGAACTGCGTGTTTAAGGGCGTAGCTTGATATGTCTAGAATAATTACATTATGACCTTTATCTATAAAATACATAGCATCATATCCCAATCCTCCGGCCAAATCACATATCGTCGAAGATCTGGGGAAGTACTTTTCGCAATACTCGGCATATTGTGAATGCCTTTCTAAATCTTGGGGAATGTTTTTGTGTATCTCGTCCCACCTCGAAGAATCATTGATCATACCAGCTTAATTATCAACAACAATTCAATTCCGTGCAATAGGCTTTTTGTACAACAAAAATGTGGTCGATGCAGGATTCGAACCTGCGACCTTTCGAATGTGAATCGAACGCTCTAACCAACTGAGCTAATCGACCAAAAGCATTTATTAAACTTAAATTCTAACATCAACCATTATCCTACAACAAGTTGACACACAAAACATTCTGCATTAGATTAATATTTGGGTTTAAAAAATGATATACAATATTCCACTCGGATTATCTTACGATGATGTACTTTTAGTACCAAGATATTCGACAATCGAAAGTCGACAGGATATTGATCTTCGCACACAAATTACTCCAAAGCTCAAATTAAAAATTCCTCTTATAAGTATCAATATGTCTGATGTTACAGGTGTTGATATGGCTGTTTCTCTGGGAAAACTGGGGGGGGTGGGGTTACTTCCGAGGTTTATCACAATCGAATCTCAAGCCGATATGGTTTCGAGGGTTAAAAAGGCAGGTGTCTTTGCAGTTCCTGCAATCGGAATTCGCGACGGTTATCTTGATAACGTTCAAACACTTCTTAACGCAGGTGCGGATGCTGTAACAATAGATGTGGCCCACGGACATTTAAAAAAGTGTTTGGATGCAACAATGACGATTAAAAAAACTTTTAGAAATCTAGATGTAATCTCAGGAGTTGTGGCTACATACGAAGCCGCATCGGATTTATTCAAAGCCGGTGCAGATTCGGTAAGAGTTGGTGTTGGTCCGGGAACTATTTGTATAACAAGAATTGTGACGGGTTTTGGTGTACCACAAATTACTGCAGTCCTGGAAGCTTCCCGAGCAGCCAAAAGGTATAAAAAAACAATAATTTGTGACGGAGGTACAAAAAACTCCGGTGATATTGTCAAAGGTTTGGCCGCAGGAGCATCGGCAGTTGTTGCTGGAAGTCAATTCGCAGGATGTAATGAAGCTCCCGGAAAAATTGTCACAATTGACGGTAAAAAATATAAAACATATAATGCCTCCACCTCCGTTCCCGAGAAATTGAAGCAATTAAAAAATAATAAGATTTCCAAAAAAAGTGTGAAACATATCGAGGGGGTTGAGAGTGTTGTTGCCTGCAAAGGCCCTGTGTCCGACGTTGTTGAAAATCTGTTGGCAGGAGTGAGATCTGGATTTTCCTATGCAGGAGCCAGAGACATTTATGAACTCTGGAGAAAAGCAAAATTCATCAGGGTATCAAGTGCGGGCAGAAAAGAAAACGGAGCACACGATGTCATCACTTCTTTTAGTTGATAATTGTAAATACCTACCCTTTCTGAATATAATGACTAAATGATTATTAAACGATTGGGAGATTTCTTTTTGGATCTATTGGAAGTATTTGTAACATCTTTTGCGATATTTCTTTTCGTTTACCTTTTGGTTCTTCAACCGCATAAAATACGGGGTAGTTCAATGGAACCAAACTATCATGACAGCGAATATCTCCTTACCGACAAACTAACATACAGATTTAAAGAACCCGAGCGGGGTGATGTTGTAGTGTTTACTCCTCCCGTTGCACCAGACGAGGAATATATAAAAAGAATAATCGGTCTTCCTGGTGAAACCATCTCTATTAAAGATGGAAAATATTTCATAAACGGTCAAAAACTGATCGAGAATTATATTCCTGATGATATTTATACAAAAGGAAACATGTTTTTACAAAACGACAAAGATGTTGTAGTACCTGAAAATTCTTATTTTCTGTCCGGTGATAATCGGGAAGCATCATCTGATTCCAGATATTGGGGGTTTGTTACAAAAGATAAAATTACAGGTAAAGCCTGGTTTATATATTGGCCGCCCAAGTCGGTTGGTATTGTAAAATCGGTAGTCTTTAGTCTTGCGGGGATGTAATTTTCATTACTGCTTTGTAAAGCTTCTGAAGTCTTTTTTCCGTTTCATCAAGATTTCCCTTAAATATAAACTGGATTCTCGTTTCTCTTTGTGAACGAATAAGCTTCACAAGTGAAGATTTTTTCTTTTTTGCCCCATCATCCTGTGCATTAAAAAACTTCTGCGTCATATCATCTTGCATACGATCAATGTCATCTGAAACAACATGCATAATAATCTTTCCAGCACTGGTGCGATCCATATCCTGATTGGACTTAGCTTTCATTCTACGAGCCAGCTCTTCTGCCCTTCTTACAGACCCTGATTCTTTAAGGATTATCTTGTAGGCTTCAACCATCAGATCGGGGTCGTCAATGGCCGCCAGAGCCCTTGCATGACCTTCTGTAATAAGACCAGAAAGCAATCCGTCTTTCAGGGCATCTGGAAGAGTCAATAGCCTAATGGAGTTGGACACAAATGCAACGGATTTTCCAATTCTAACCGCGATCTCAGACGAAGATAACGAAAATTCTGTCATTAACCTTTCAAACCCTTTAGCCCTATCAAGCGCATTAAGATCAATTCGTTGCACATTTTCAACCAAAGCCATTTCAAGCATTCCCTTTGGAGACGTTTCTCTAATAATTGCCGGAACGTGTGTAAGGCCGGCCAGTCTTGATGCGCGCCATCTTCTCTCACCCGCGATAATTTGATATCCCGCCGGGGTTTTTGCTACAACAAGGGGTTCTAATATACCGTGTTCCTTAATAGAGTCAACTAAATCAACCAAGCTTTCCGGAGTTATTGAACCTCTCGGTTGCAGAGGATTGGGCTGTAACTGATCTATTGGAATCTGTACTACTTCATCTACCATAAAATGAAAATATTTCTATTTCAGAACATTAATCACTTTTCTTCCTAATTTCGTTGTAAATTTAACAGTTCCTTCATTTACGGCAAATACCGTATGATCTTTTCCAACTCTTACACCTTTACCCGCAAGAAATTTTGTACCTCTTTGTTTTATAATCACACTTCCCGCCTTCACTTTTTCACCATCATGCACTTTGACACCCAAATACTTTGGCCTGGGTCTTTTTTGCTGAATTAGTTTTCCGCCCTGTTTCTTTGACGACATACATCAATATAGATAATATTTTCACGGTTGTCAAGACTATATATTATGATATATATCTATATAGTTAGACTGTAATTTTTTCTATTAATATTGGGGAATATTGTGCTCGAAAACCAATATGTTTTCGAAATCTTGATTTTCCCTTATATTTAAAAACATCTATCTTTTCGCCTTTAACGTCTGCTTCTTTCTTAAATGATACTTTTGCCTTCTCTAAATAAGGCTTACCGATAAGAGTCTTTTCTTCTCCGACATACAAAAGAACCTGGATATCAACATCTTTCTCAAACCGATCAACCAGCAGTTTTGATCCTTCGGAAACTTTATACTGTTTTCCACCGACTTTTATTATTGCGTAATTCATACAACATTCGTATTTTAACTGTAAAATTAAATTATCTCAATAGTAATTATTTACTTCCACTTAGAACCAAAGCCATCGATAGCATTGATGAAAGAAGTGAAGACCCACCGGCAGACACAAAGGGCAAGGGTAGTCCCGTTATCGGCAGAATTCCTATATTCATTCCTATATTAATAATTGTTTCAACTAAAAATACTACAACTACTCCTATTGTGAATAGTTTGTAAACACCGTCACCGCTTACAAAGGCTTTCTTCAACATGCGGTAAAACAAGAAATACAATAGAGCAAGAACTGTAAAAGATCCAATAAAACCCATTTCCTCGGAAATACCGGCAAAAATAAAGTCTGTGTGTTTTTCCGGTAAGTACTCGAGCTGTGTTTGGAAGCCTTTTTTAAATCCTCTACCCAATAATCCACCGGAGCCTACCGAAATTATTGACTGAATGGCATTGTATCCCGATCCTTTAGGATCTTCCTTGTGGCCTAGAAATACGGTAATTCTTTCCTTTTGGTAGGGTTTCATACTAAACCACGTTATAGGTAGAATTATTATTGACAATGCAACTAATATCAAAATCCCCTTTCCCTTAAGAAATTTCGATGCAAATATTGCCATCAATCCTACAAACGTAATAATCGAAACACCTAAAGACGGCTGGATGGCAATCAATATTACTGGGATAATGCCGGATAATATTATCTTAATAATGTTATTTATATTATTGTCCGATTCGGAGACAATTTTCGCATAAAATAGCAGCAGGAACGGTCTTACTATTTCCGACGCCTGAAAGGCGGATCCTCCAATCGATATCCAACGTACGGTTCCTCGTGTGACACTTCCCAAAACCAAGGTCAATATTAAAAGTACAAGACTTAATACATATAAATGAACAGTAAAATACTTCACAATCTCGAATCCAATAAGATAGAATACAAAAAATATAAGATAGGATATCCCTACATAAAGATAATACTGTGGAAATATTTCGGGAGATAACGAATTAAGAATATACAAACTTATGAATAGTAAGATAAATATAGTAACAAATATTATCGGGTCCTTTGTAAGAGGCTTGATTAGTAACTTCACAATGAATAATTATTTTGATACTTCAAATTTGTCACCGATTTCTAATTTTTCAACCAAAGTTCTTTTTCGGATCTGCTTTATTAGTTCAGGGTTTTCTGGCAACCATTCGCTTTTTACATTAACCCTATCCGTTAATCCGACATCTAATAATTTTCTTTCGTTTTGAATCTTTCTAATAAGATTTCTTGTTTCTGCATACTCTTTTAGTTCAGGAGTAATATTTGTATTCAATGTTATTTTATATTCACTACCCTTTTTGGTCCACTTAACAGATTGAAGATTAACCTCATCAAGTAGTATGCGCATATATTCTTCCTCAGGCTGTTCGCTCGGAGACAATATCACGGCATCCGATAGAAGTTGTCTTAAGTTAATGTTATTTAACTTCCTTTCGGAGTGTATCGCCTCGGCAGCTGACCTAATTGTTTGCATGTTGTTTAATACTTCCCGGTCAGTCGCTTTAATAAGCCTGGTAGGCCAATTTTGTAAGTGAACGCTTTCACCTTTTGTGAGATTTTGAAATATCATTTCCGACATAAATGGTAAAAACGGAGCAATAATTTTTGACAACGTTGTCAATATTAAATAAGTTGTGTTATAAAAATCACTCTTATCTTTGGCGTTTTCTGCCGATATCCCAACTCTACCTCTTGAGCGCCTAATATACCAATTTGAAAAATCGTCAACAAATTGTTCAATTGATGCGGTAGCTGATGTTGATTTATATTTATCGAGCCATTTTTCAACATCTGACAGTGTTTCATCCAGTCTTAACACAATCCATTTATCCAATATAGACAAACCCTCTATTTGAAAATCATTAACTGGTTTATACCCATCAACGTTGGCATAAGTAACAAAAAAGTTGTATACGTTCCACAACTTCAAATAGAATCTCCTTCGGGTTTCATCAGCCATTTTATAACCAAACAGCAAATTATCCGTGGGGTTTGCAGAGAGAAACATCCATCTCATAACATCAACACCAATCTTATCCGCCCCTTCATTAAACTCAATTGCATTACCCCAACTTTTATGCATCGGTCTGCCATCTTCAGCAAGAAGTGTGGCAAAACCAAGTACCGTTTTATACGGCTCTTTGTCCTCCAATATGGCGCTCATTGCCAAAACTGAATAGAACCAATTCTTAAACTGTCCAGGAAAACTCTCCGTTATAAAGTCAACTGGAAACCATTTATAAAAACCCTCCTTGTCACTTGTATACAAAGGCTTTGAATTATTGTCATTAGATATTGTTGAGAAAGGTACGATTCCTGCATCAAGCCAAGGGTTACCAACATCCAATACACGCTTCATATTCTTCCCACAAACGCTACATTGAATTTTAATATCGTCAATATAAGGTTTGTGTGGTGAATGCCCTTCAAAATTCTTCCAACCTTCAATAGCACGTTCTTTTAACTCATCGCGCCCTCCGATAACTTCAAAATTACCACATTCACACTCCCAAATGGGTAAGGCCAGTCCCCAATATCTGTTCTTTTTCGATATTAACCAATCATGCATATTGGAAAGCCAGTCCAATTCCCTCTTAAGCCCGAATGAGGGAATCCATTTGATATTCCTTGCAACTGTCTTCATTTTTTCCCTCACAGGATCAATGGCAATATACCATTCGTCCGTTAATTTCCAAACCAATTCACTTTTACATCTCCAACAAGCCGGGTATCTATGCATATAAGACCTAAGCTCAAAAAGATAGATTCCTCCTTCTTTTTCTTTTAAAACATTAAATATTATATCCGGATTTTTCTTTGCATTTTGGGAAGATAAATATCCGAAATTATCAAGATATTCGGCACTGTCGTTTATTGCTGCCATTATCGGTAAACCTATTTTTTTACCCAACCTATGGTCTTCTGCCCCAGTACCTGTTGAAGTGTGGACAAGTCCTGTTCCTTCTTCCTCTGAAATCGGCATGATTAAAGAGTCTGTTGCAACAACTGAGTGAAAATATTTATGACTTTTAAGTTCTTGGTTTGAGGGTAAATCGTCAAACGGCGTTTTATATTTTAATCCCACAAGATCGGACCCTTTTGCTGTTCCCATTACCTCGTATCCGTTTTTAAATACACTTTTTATGAGTCTTTCCAGAAGCCAATATTTCTTATCTTGAAATTTTACAAGAACGTAATCTTTTTTTGCATCCACAGCTACCGCAATATTTGCTGGAATGGTCCATGCAGTAGTTGTCCAAACCAACAAATACTCGTTATCCTTTTCTTCAATGGGAAATCTCATATAAACAGATACATGCTCAATCTCTTTGTAATCCTCCGTTAATATCTCGTGTTCGGAAATTGCCGTCTCGCAACGGTAACACCAGGGGACAACATCCTTTCCTTTGTATATAAGACCTTTCTCATGACATTTCTTGAGGAAATACCAAATCATATAATTGTTTTCGTCGCTCATTGTATAGTAAGAATTATCCCAGTCCATAAAATTACCTAAACGTTTGCTTTGCTCCGTCTGGATAGATGAATATTTCATCACCCTGTCTTTACATTTTTGTACAAAGTCAGCAACACCATATTTATCTATATCCTTTTTGCTTTTGAATCCAAGATCTTTTTCGACCTCCACCTCAACCCACAAACCCTGACAGTCGAAACCGTTTTGGAATCGCTGCTTAAAACCCTTCATATTTTTATACCTTTGCCAAAGATCTTTATAAGTCCTTCCCCACGCATGGTGAACACCCATTGGGTTATTTGCAGTTATCGGACCGTCGAGAAAAGAATAATATTCTTCAGAAGATTCGTTTCTTTTTAGATATTTCCTTACTACTTTACCTTCGTACCAATATTTTAACAGTCTTTTTTCTTCTGAAACAAAATCACACCTAATATCCACCGGGTCAAAATATTTCTTTGCGGATGTCATGGGTAAAATTTTACAATAAAATTGAAAACAATTGAAGACGCTGGAGAACTTTAACCGGTTTTAATTTTCCTTAAAAACGCAGGTACTTCAAAACGCTTCCCAAACTCGTCAACTTCTTGATCGTCATCTGTATTGTCTTCGATTGTTTCGGAAATACCGGGTTCATCGGTTTGGACGGGAACCTTCTCACCGACAACCCCCGAAATAGAAGGTTCCACTTTCTGATTCATCTTAGCCAATCTTGATTTTGTTTCATCAAAACCTGTGGCAACTACTGTAATTCTTACCTGATCTGTCATGTCGTTTTTAACGACTGCACCAAAAATAATATTGGCATCGGTCTCGGCGGATCCTGAAATAATTTTTGCTGCTTCATCGACCTCGAACATGGTAAGATCAGGACCCCCCGTAATATTGAAAAGTACGCCTGTTGCACCTTCTATAGATAAATCCAGCAGTGGTGATGCCACTGCAGCTCTTGCGGCCATTTGTGCACGGTTTTCTCCCACACCGGTTCCAATACCCAAAAGCGCCGACCCGGCATCTTTCATAATTGTTTTAACATCCGCAAAGTCAACGTTAACAAGACCTGGGATTGTAATTATTTCAGAAATTCCTCCAACCGCTTGAGCCAAAACAGAATCCACCACCTTAAACGCTTCTATCAAGGTCATTTTCCTGTCAATAACATCCATCAATCTCTGATTAGGAATGACTATTAGGGTATCGACTTCTTTTCTTAACCTCTCAATTCCATCATCCGCAATGACCGATCTTCTTGTTCCTTCAAAATGAAAAGGCCTAGTAACAACTGCAACAGTTAATGCACCTGTCTCTTTTGCCATTCTGGCAATCGCAGGGGAGGCACCTGTTCCTGTTCCTCCACCCATACCAGCAGTGATAAATACCATATCGGAATCCACCAACAACTCTTTAATTTTTTCCTGAGATTCTTCGGCCGCCTGTTCACCGATTGCAGGATCCCCTCCGACACCTAAACCTTTTGTAAGCTTTTCACCTATCTGCAATTTCGTTGGGGCTTTATTGGCAAGAAGAACTTGTGCGTCAGTATTGACAACGATAAACTCGACACCTCTTATGTCGTTACTATCCATCATTGAAGAAACTGCGTTTCCTCCACCACCACCAACACCAATTACTTTAATTTTTGCTATCCTCGCGGAATCCGGTTTAACAAGCGCCATATTTTATCTTGTGTGATTTTAACCAAGGCAGGAGTAAATTACAATAAACCATTTATCAACTTAATTCAGGGCAGAAGATCCTTAAATATTTTGGAAATTTTACCACCAATCCCTATTGATGGTAGTTTTATCCTTTTTGATATACTTGTCAAGTGATCTTTTGGCTCCCTTTTTGATGCGTTTATCAGTATTCCGATAGGTACAGAAAACGAAGGGTTTAGTATTTCGTCAACCAAGCCCCCAACCCCACGAGGTTTACCGACTCTTACCGCCATAGATAACATCCTTTTTCCGGAATCTTCAACTCCGTATACTTGCGCACCTCCGCCTGTAATAATTGCACCCGAGGGAATTTTATTAATTAACTTCTCTTTCTCCAATTGGCTTTTAACCATTGAAAATATCTCATTTAACCTCGGTCTTATTATTCCCTCAACAATTGTTTTTCTCGATACTTTCTTGTCTTCGTCTATACCAAATTTTGACAAATCAATTTGCTCCTCCCCTTCAGTATTTCTTTTATCATTAGCTCCTAGCGATAATTTGATTTTTTCGGCTGATTCCAGTGATACACGAAGACCGGTAGCAAGGTCTTTAGTTACGTTTCTGGATCCAACCGGAAGGACATATGAATAAGTTAAAGATCCTTCTTCATAAACCGCTATTGAAGTAGTTCCACCACCGATATCTATCATTACACAACCGAGTTCTTTTTCCGTTTTGGTCAAAACAGCATCTGATGCCGCAATACCCGAGTATATAAACTCCTCAACTTTTATTCCGACTTCGTCCAACACTTTCTCTATATTTTTCACAGCCGAAGCTGATGCCGTTATTAGATGTGCCTCTGTCTCAAGTCTTACTCCACCCATCCTTAACGGATCTTTAATACCCCCATCACCGTCTACGATATATTCTTTGGGTAATACATGTAAAAGTAATCTTGACGGAGGAAGGGAAACAGCAGATGCGGCTTCAATCACCCGTTCTATATCTTCACGCGTGATTTCCCCTTCTGGGTTTGAAACTGCAACGACTCCGTGAGAATTTTGAGAAAGTATATGAGCACCACCTAAAGAAACGTAAGCTTTTGAAATGTTATAACCGGCCATTCTCTCCGCCGATTCTACAGATTCAACCACAGACTCAACCGCCTCCTCCAAATTAACTATTTGGCCTTTCTTGATTCCCCTACCCTCACCCGATTCACTTGTCGAAACACCGATTACGTTGATACTTGTAGACAAGTCAGACAATTCTGTTTGAACATTGGCAATAAGTGTCGTTATCTTTTCAGATCCAATATCTATCGCGGCGACGATTCTTGACTTTGCTCTCATCATATAAATCTTACAATAGGGTTTTTATATCTGAAATCTATTTCCGATACGGAAACATTACCGATATCTATTATATACTTTTCTATCTTATCAAATTGAGAGACCGTATAATAGGCCTTTCCAGCTAAAATATCGGAATCACCCTCTGTTGGAAATATTAACTTAGTTTTTCCCCTATATTCAACTATTAGATTGTTATTCTCAACATGAGCCCTCCCAAGTTCTGAAATATTTCTTATCTTATAAAAGACACTTTGTGTAAAAGCATCTTTACTGTTAAGAGTATCCCTTAATCTGTAAGAAGCACCCGTAAAATCTATACATTTTATATTGTCACTTCCTCCCGTCTTTATTACCATACCGTCAGCATCAAAGTAATAGATTTCACTTATATTTTTGAGGCAATATTTCGGAACTCTTTCTTCAATCAGAATATTGTATTTACCATTCAACTTTAGTTGAAGAGAGTATTTTTTCACTAAAGGATCTTGGGAAAGCATTTTTTTCAGATTAACATTTGTTTGATAGATGCTGGTTTTTTGAATACTTCCGATTAAGGAAAGTGTATTTTCGTTGCATTTAGTAAACTGACTTACACACGATATTGAAGTAATTTTAGATATCCTAAAATAATACAGAGCCAGAAACAGAACAAAAAATAAAAATAGAAAAATAAACGCCTTACGCATATTGGAAAATTAACTTGTATAATTTTTCCGACGCTACGCTGTCGTCAATTTTAGGATTGTTTGCCTTATCCACCAACGTTTGCCAGTTCTTGTCGATTTCCAATATTTCCTTATACAACTTTTCCGGTCCGACAGACGCTTGCTCCAATACATACGCAAGACCCAAATTATTAGCATATTGGGCATTTTTATATTGTTCATTCTGATATGAATACGGAATCGGAATATAAATTGCGGGCATCGAAAGATATGATGTTTCTGAAACAATATTTGCTCCCGACCTCGAAATAATAAAGTCCGAGTTTTCAAGATAGCTGGACCACTTCCACATTTCAACAGATGGAAACACTATATACCTTTCGCGTAGTTTTACATCGAGATTTGATTTCAGTCTTTCAAATTCAGAAATATTTTGATTACCTGTTTGATGAAAAACCACAAATTTCTTTACAAGATCCCCGATAATCGGCTTAACAGTATCGTTGATAAACAATGAACCACGCGAGCCGCCCGTAATCAAGATTGTATGTTTTCTCGTTGCTTTTTTCTTGTTTGTACACTTTCTGACTTCCTGCGAAATGGGATTTCCAACCAATAGACACTTATTCTTCGGAAAATAAACCATGCTCTCGTTTCTGGCAAGCGCAATCTTGTCGGCAAACATTGCGGATACGATATTTGATCTACCTGCAGCCAGAGTTTGTTCATGAATAACTACGGGAATACCCATTAATTTTGCATTTACAACCACCGGAAACGCAGAAAAACCTCCGAAAGATACCACAACATTCGGCCGTTCTCTGACAAGAATGATTAATGCATGAATAAATCCTATCGGAATTTTCAGAATTGAAGGTATTGTCCATATGGAAAATTTTCTCTGTAAACGACCTGTTATGATAGAAACAAATTTAATCCCCATTTTTGGAAAATATGTGTTTTCAAGAGTTTTCTGTTTTGATCCTTCGATTGCGATTTTTGCACCTACAAAAACAACTTCCCAGTTCGGTTCTCTTTTTTTTATTTCCTGAATAAGGGCATAGGCGGTAGAACCCGCATGTCCACCAGTAAGCAATATTTTTTTATTCATAGTTGGATGAATATTTTAGTATTGAATTAAATATACCAAAAGCAATTAGCATAGATACTAAAGTTGATCCACCATACGAAATAAAAGGAAGAGGAACTCCGGTAAAAGGAATTAATGCGGATATTGCACCCAAATTGACAAACAACTGTCCAAAAAACCAAGCAAATATTCCCAGTGATAGAGTTTTCAAAAATTGATTTTCGATTTCTTTTGATCTAACAAGCATTCTAAGTGAGATAAAAAGGTAAATTACTATAATGGTAAACGAACCTATAAAACCAGTCTCTTCGGAAATAATTGCAAAAATAGAATCAGTTGTTGCTTCCGGTAAAAATAAATATTTTTGTTTTGACTGACCAATACCGGATCCACTCACACCTCCCAAAGCCAATGAATATAAAACCTGTTTAATATGATAACTTCCGGCGTCGGCACTTGAAAAGGGATTTATAAATGACATAACCCTTTGTCTTCTGTAATCTGATGTAAATATCAACAAAGTTACAATTACCAAACCTCCCAATGCAACCAGGATCATTTTTCGAAGATCGATTCCGGAAATAAATATCTGTATAAATGAAATTACAATAAGTACTATAGATGTTCCAAGATCCGGTTGCAACATAACCAAACCGACAGTAATGACAATCGGAACAATGTATGCAAATATATTTTTCTTAGTGGTTGATACTTTTGCCAGATAGATACAAAGGGCAAGCTTTGCAAATTCGGAGGGTTGAAAACGGAAAAAACCTATGCTTATCCACCTTCGTGCACCCAGTGTCATGATACTTAACTGGGGAATTAAAACCAAAATCAAAAATACGATCGAAAGTGCAAATATCGCTATAGCAAACTTTTCCCATATTCGCACGTTTATTTGTGATGCAACGAAAAATAATATTAGTCCGATAAACATCCACACCGACTGCTGTTTTACAAAGTAAAACCTGTCGGAAAATGTATCCATAGCCTCCGGGGCTGATACGTCAGTAACTGCGAGAATGCCTATACCCATTAAAATTAAGATTGGTATAAGTAACTTAAAATCGATGTAAATATAAGGTGATTTAAGAAGTTTTGCTATTTTCTTCATGAATTTCTTTCATCATATAACAGAAAGCCACAGTGCAAATATTGCAAGTATAAGACCTACCAACCATGCCCTAAATACTATTTTCGGCTCCTCCCATCCCCAAACCAAAAAGCTATGGTGAAGTGGTGCTATAGGAAGTATTGCTTTTTTAAGATACTTCCAGCCGGCCATCTGAAGCAATGATGAAAGTATTTCTACGATAAATACACCCCCCACAATCACAAGCGCTATAATACTGCCGGTTAGAAGACCAATAACCGCCAATGTTGCACCGAACGAAAGTGCTCCGGTATCACCCAGAAAAATCCTTGCAGGCCACACATTGAAGTATAAAAAAGCAAATAGCGAACCAATTAAAAGTGCAATAAATAACGATAGTGGCGTGTCCAAATTCGTAGATGATATCACACCAAAAGTTGTTAAACATATCAGAAACAACCCCACAGAAAGTCCATCCAATCCGTCAGTAATATTAAACGCATTGGCAAAAGATACAATCACAAACGAAGAAAACGCGATATACCAAACTCCAAAATTTAAATTAATATTTATAAACGGTATATGAATAATCTGAATACCTAACTTGTAATACAAAATTACAGAAATAAATATTGCCAGCAACCACTGCAAAATAAACTTCGATTTTCTCGACATTCCAAACCAAAGCCCCATTAAGCCCGGATGCGGTTTAAAAAACATTTTCATCAAATCGTCAGACAATCCTAACAACCCGAAGGAGATAAAAGTAAAAAAAATAATAAATACTTCCCAATTAAAATTATAAGAACTTCTTACCGATATTCCCATATGTGATGCAAAAGGTACTAAAAATGAAAAAAGTAATGTCACAATAAATATAATCAAAATACCGCCACCGACCGGTGTCCCAGCCTTTATATCGTGGTATTTATCAAAAACTGGTACTTTACCATTTTTCGGAGCTTCCTTTCTGCGTGTTAAATGAAGTTTATATAGAAGATTAATAAAAGGGACAATCACAATACTTGTAATTAGGAAGGCGAAAAGAATTAATCCTAAAGCTAAAGGTAGCATGTTGGGAGAATTCATATGTTATTCTATATCAAACATTATAATCATAAATATTCAGCCGAGCAATTTCTCAACGACTCTATCCAATCCGACCGACCTCGACCCCTTTAAAAGTATCAATCTTTCCTTTCCTAAATATTTTTTCAATATTTCATAAACATCCCCAGTCTTTTCAACACCCACAACAATACATCCCCGATCCGCACTCTTCACCTCCCGCATTAATGGTGTCGTCTCTTTTCCTACACAAATCAAAAAATCGACCTTCATTTTTGAAATATATTTGCCAATCTCACGATGATAGTAAACGCTTTTATTTCCCAATTCCAACATCTCCCCAAAAACAATCCCTTTTTTTGTATATTTATGCATTTTTGTTAAATCCTCAAATGTTATCAGCGCTTCCTTTGCTGCCGCAGGATTGCTGTTATAAGTGTCGTCAATTATTAAAGTGCCATTTTTCTCTTTTACAATATTCATCCTATGCTCCGGGACATGATAATTCTCAAGTCCTTTTTTAATTATGTTATTTTTTATTTTTAAAATATGGGAAACCGCCACGGCTGCAAGTGAATTTTCAATAAAATGATTGCCTAAAACGGGTAAATGAACAACTAATTTATCATTATTAATATGAAGAGTATAAATACTACTCATGTTATTTACAGAAATATTCGATGCAAATATTGAAGACTCCTTTCCAAAATATTGAATGTGAGAATTGATAAAACTACCTGCCGATTTGAGATGGTTATCCCCAACGTTTAACACAACATAGTCATTTTTTTGAAGAGCCTTAGCAATCTTAATTTTCTCAAGATAAACATTTTTTACACTTTTAAAATACTGAAGATGGGTGGGGTTAATATTGGTGATGACGGAAATATCAGGTTTTGCCAACCACAGATAGAAATCCATTTCCCCGGGGTATTCCACACCCATCTCGAGAATCAAATATTTTGTACGTGGAGAGCATTTTAATATTGTGTCAGGTATGTTATAAATCGGGTCGATATTTTTATACGAAGCCACGACTTCATTTTCCGTTGAAAGGATCGTAAACAGCATTTCTTTTGTTGAAGTTTTTCCTGCGCTTCCGGTTATTCCTATCACCTTAACACTAAAATATTTCCTGAGAATAATTAAATACTGCCTGGCAATTCTCCTCTTAAGGGGATGGAGAAACCACTTTTTCAAAAATACTCTTGCTGTTGTCTTTTCATTAGTAAATACATGTACATCCGGGAGTTTATATCCCACCCACACTTTCAGTAATTGTTTTATCAGTCTATTGTGATGCATTCATTTATTATCTTATCAAGAATATGATCTATATTTCTAATTACTTCTCTTCCGCTAATAATTAAGTATTCACACCAGGGAGACTTACCGTCCATCAGTACAAATTTGTTCTTTCTACGAAGCACAAATGATATTATACTATACGAACCTTAAATATATGAATAAATTACCCAAAATCTACTATGTAAACGGTAAATATTTACCCCCCGAAAAGGCGGTAATCAATGTCTTGGATATTGGTCTCATTCGAGGTTTTGGTGTTTTCGATTTTATGGTCACTTATTCAAATAAACCATTTCTCATAAATCAACATATCGATAGACTATTTAAATCAGCCACACTTTTAAATCTCGACATCGGAAAAACTAAGGAAGAGATCAAAAAAATAATAATAATAACGCTGAATAAAAATAAATGGCTGGAAGAAAAAACAATCCGTATTGTTGTTACTGGAGGGGTGGGAAACAGCTCCACAGAACCTTCGTCCACATCTACGATTATTGTTATTGTCGATCCTAAACATAACTATCCACAGGAATATTACATAAATGGAGTTTCAGTAATTACCTATAATTATATACGCCCCTTGGCTTTATCAAAATCGCTGGACTACTCAATTGCCATCAAGTCATTGGGGCTTTCCCGAAAGAAGGGTTGTGTCGAGGCAATATATTTTGACAAAAAAAGTAATAAGGTTTCGGAGGCAACAACCAGTAATATATTTTTTATAAAAAATGGTCGGGTTTTCACGACAGGCAGTAACGTACTAGACGGTGTGACCAGAAATCTTATCATTAAACTTCTTAAGAAGCATTTCCCCGTTAGTATGAAGGATATGACTTTAACGGATCTTCTCTCCTCCGATGAAGTATTTATTACCGCAAGTAATAAGGAGGTTATGCCTGTTGTTAAGATAGACAACAGGAAGATAGGTGATGGTAAGGTAGGCCCAATTACTAAACAAATAATGTCTATATTCAGAAATTACGTGGACGGGGGAAGATGGTAATATCGTAAATCTATCAATTGGAATTAATCAAGATAAATCGACAACCGCTTTCTTAAACTGTTCTCCTCTTTCTTTATAATTTTTAAACATATCAAATGAAGCACATGCGGGTGATAACAAAACAACGTCTCCATCAGTACTTAATTCTCGACATTTGTGAACTATAGCATTCATATCACTTTTTCCCATTTTTATTAAAGAACCAGAAAAACCGTGTTTCAGAAGACTCTCATTTAGTTTCTGTTCGACATCTCCAATTAATATAATATTTTTAAGATTGGTAAGTTTCGATAAATGTTTAATCATCCCATCAAAATTCAATCCCTTGTCATATCCTCCAAGAATCAGGGTTATCCCTTCGGAAAAGGAATCAACCGCTGCCGTTGTTGTCTGAGGGTTTGTTGAAAACGAATCGTTGTAATACCTTACTCCCCTAACATCTCCGACTAACTCCAATCTGTGTTCAAGTCCCTTAAACAAAAATATCGTCTTTCTTATGTTTTCTATCGATGCTCCAGCAACTTGCGCGGCTGCAGCCGCTGCACATATGTTTTCCCAGTTGTGCATTCCCCGAAGTAAGAGCTTGTCCGTATCTCCAATTACTGTCTCATCACCATTAATATTTGAGATTATTTTACCTTCTGCAACGTAAACACCTTTCACTTTTTTTTGCTTACTAAACAGAATGTTTTTTGAAGGAGAAAGTATTTTAAACGATCGGGATGTTTCATAATCGTCGTTTATCACTTTTGTTTTTGACTCGTCCTGATGTTTTACGATATTTTTCTTCGCTTTAATGTACTCATCAGTGCTTTTATGCCAATCCATATGGTCTGAGGTAATATTTAAAACAACGGCAATATCAGGACTTTTTTCAAGATCGATTAGTTGAAAAGAAGACAATTCAAGTACGACTATGCTGTCTTCGTCAGTTTTATCGAGAAGCGTAAGCGCCGGTGAACCGATATTTCCGGCAAGGTGTACATTTTGTGAAGATTTGGAAAGAATTTCGTAAATTAAAGTTGCGGTAGTACCTTTTCCCTTTGTCCCTGTAACCCCTATCGACATTCCCTTAAAATCATCAAGAAATAACTTAATATCACTTGTGACTTTACATCTCTGCTTCTCGGCTTCGATAATCTCAGGGATATACCTATATACCCCCGGTGAGCGTATTATTACATTATAACTTTTCAATCCTCCATCCAGATAGTTACTACCTGTTTTGAATCTTAATTTACCAGGATCTAAACCGTTTAAATTCAACTCGTTTAGTTCCTTTCTGTCGAAAATTGTGATATCGCGAATATTATTTTTTAGAAGATACTCAACAACGTCCCTACCCTCTAAACCGAAGCCTAAAACGGCAATTTTGTCATTTTGATTAATCCGCATTTTTTTCAAAACCTAACATCTGTACTTCCGGTTCCAATTCAATACCAAACTTCTTTTTAACCTTCGCGGCATAAACTTTGGTTAATCCTAAGAAATCTTTTGCTGTGCCATTACCTAAATTTACAATTAAGTTCCCATGGTTGTCTGCTATTTTTATGTCACCCTTTTGAGCACCTTTGGCACCAACCGATTCCATTAAATATCCCGACGCAATCTTCCCGAAAGTTATCTTGTCTTCGGGAATTTGTTTCAATACGGCTGGTTTCAAATCAGAAGCCAGAATATTCTTGAAGTAGGATCCGGGACATTTTATACCGGGAGAATATTTTTGCGCTCTTAGTTGAATGGTATCAAGGGATACTTTTTTTAAAAACTCTCTTTCTCCTTTATCGAAGAAAAATTCTGCTTCTATAATAACGTATTTTGATTTTTTAAATACACTGTCCCGATATCCGAATTTACACAATTTTTTGGATAATACTCTTTTGCGCTTACCGTCAAATACCGTAACCTTTGTAATATGATCGCTTATCGCTTGACCATAAGCGCCGGCATTACCGTAAACCGCTCCTCCAACCGTACCGGGAATTCCCGACATTTTTTCCAAGCCCGAATATCCTTTATCGATCACATAATTGATAAAATCCAGAAGCACCATTCCCGCGCCAACTTTAAATATACCTTTATTGTTTTTTGCATATATCAATTTGTTTACTATTAAAAGTCCATCAAAACCATTATCGCTTGCCAAAATATTGCTGCCTTTCCCAAATACAACATATCGGATGTTATATTTTAGACACTCTGAAACAGCCTTCATCAGGGACGACGCATCTTTTACCTCAATAAAATACTTTGCAGGCCCGCCAATCCCCAATGTTGTATGTTTAGAAATCGGTTCGTTTTCCGTTACTTTCCTCCAAAAAACACCTTTTGGTTTTTGTCCGTCTGTTGTCTTTACATTTTTCATAATACTTACTAAGTCTATTCCAATTTGAAATCAGTATACAGATGAAATATATCACCAGCCCCCATTGTTATTACAACATCCCCACTTTTGATATTTTTATCTATCCATTTAAGGGTCTCATTATGACTTCCGACATAATATGTGTTCCTATTGTACTTCTTTGTTTCTTTTGCAAGTAAATCGGAACTTACTCCCAAATTATCCTTTTCCCTCGCCGATGCATATATATCCATCAATGCGACCACATCCGACATTGTAAAACATTTTGAAAATTCTTCATAAAGTGCTTTTGTCCGCGAATAGGTGTGTGGTTGGAATATCGCAACAATTCTCCTTTTAGGAAACCACGCTCTTACCGCTTTTAATGTCTCTTTTATTTCCTCCGGATGGTGGGCGTAATCGTCAAAAAACTTTGCACCTTTAAAATTCCCCATATCTTCAAAGCGCCTTCTGCACCCAAGGTATCTCAAAAGTCCTTTTTTGATTTCTTCTTCCCCGATTCCCAAAATCTCTCCCGTAACAAAAACTGATACAGCATTGCGGACATTAAATTCACCGGGGACGTTTATCGTAACGTCTTTTACAATTCTATTTTTGTTTCTTATGTTTATATCAAATTTTGTGATTTGTTCCTCGTATCTGACATTTTGGATTCTGTAATCTGATAATTTATGAAATCCGTATGTCGTGGCCTTTACCTTTGACTCTCTTACCACAGACATTGTATTTGAATTGTCAGCATTGGCGATCAAACTACCGTACTTAGGAAGTTTTTTAAAAAAGTCCATAAATACTTTCTTTGTTTCGTCAATATTCTTATACACATCAGGGTGATCGTATTCTATATTTGTGACAATAATAATCTTCGGCTTAAGAAGTGAAAATTTCGGGTTATTATTTATTCCGGGTGAAATTACGTATTCGTCACCCTCACAGATAAAGTTTCTTCCCGTCGGTACATATCTTCCGGGAATTCCAAGGGGGAAAATGTTTCCCACACCAACTACATATGACGGCTCCAGGGATGCGCTGTCCAAAAGAACTGAGAGCATGGAGCAGGTTGTAGTTTTTCCTCCTACTCCGCAAACACAAATTGTTTCTTTTTCGTATGAAATATGTGCCAATGCTTCGGCATAAGTTAACACATTAATCCCTTTAGTTTTTGCATACTTTACTTCGTCGTTCTCCAGCCCTCCATGTGCAGCGGTTGTAATTACAAGATCGGTATTATTTTCAATATTTTTCTTATTAATTCCAATTTTCCATTTAATATTCCTTTTTTTTAATATCTCGTCTGTTACAAATATTTCCGGGACATCACTTCCCGAAAGCTTTACTCCCATGTCCTGAAAATACAAAGACATGGCCGTCATTCCCACACCTTTGATTCCGGTAAAATGAATGTTTCTTAATTTCCTAAAATCCATAAGACATATATTAGATAAGAGGTCTTACAATTTTTTGTGCAACCAGATCCCTCATTTTTTTATCTGCCGCAGCCAACTGCTCCGGTGTATTTACACCAAACCATAGGTTAGTATCGTGAAGTTTGAAGATGTTTACTTTGCGCTTTTGAGAAACAGCTATACCTATCAAATCGGTAATATAATATTCGCCACCGATATTTCTTTTAATGGTTTTTATATTTTTCATGAACCAATTCTTATCGATACAATACATTCCTACGTTACATTCGTTGATTTTTCTCTCTTCTACACTCGCGTTCTTTTCTTCAACAATACGATTTATTTGACCATTATGGTCTCGAATGATTCGGCCCAACCCAAAAGGATTTTCAATTTCAGCGCCTGTAATTGTTAAAACCGCGTTGCTTTTTATATGAGAATCAAATACCTGACTAAACGTTTCATCTTTATAAAATGCGCTATCATCTCCATTCACAACCAATACCGTATTTTTCGCTGTTTCATTTTTGATTCCCATCCAGGCTGCATGGGCAGTACCTAAAGGTTTATTTTGTAATGCGTAATGAACTGTGGGTCCTACCTGATCTCTTACCAACTTCCTTTTATAACCAACAACAAGACAAATATCCCGATACCCTTCCGATCGTAATTTGTTAATCGTATACATTAACATTGGTCTTCCTGCCAATTTTTGAACCACTTTCGGTAACTCAGAACCTAACCTTTTGCCTCTTCCCGCCCCCAACACAACCGCCGTTTTATTATACTTTTTCATAAGTACTTTCTTGATTTCTTCATAATCACTCCATGGATGCTCTACATCCCCGTAGCACATACTTTTCTCATGACCTTTACCGCAATAGACAATTGTGTCGCCTTTTTTTGCTATTATATTTAGTGAATAATATATTGCTTCCGATCTGTCCGGGATAATAAGATATGAATGTCCACTTTTACGGACATTTTGTTTAGATATGGATTTTCCTGTCACAGCAGTTATGAGATAATCGCTCGCCCCTGCTTGTTTTGTACCTTTTCTTATCTCTCTGCAAATATCCAAAACATCCTCACTCCGCGGATCCTCTGCCGTAATAACTGTTACATCTGAAAGTTCTCCAGATATTTTTCCCATTAAAAACCGCTTTTTTTTGTCTCTTTCACCCGCACAGCCAAAAACCGTTACCAGTCTGCCTTTCTTCTTATGTTTTAAAAGTCTAAGCAGATTCTCAAGTGAGTCTGGTGTGTGTGCAAAATCAATATAAATATCAATTCCCCTATTATTATTAACTCTTTCAAGTCTTCCTTCTGGAGCAGAGAAACTCTCAATATCATCAACCGACCGTTTTACATCAATTCCTAATAGCCTGCCTACTGAGATTGCGGCCAATATGTTATACAGGTTATATTGTCCTATTAAACTTGTTGTGCCTTTATAAGTTTTTTTATCTTCAAACACTCGGTAATGCATCAGATTATCTTCCAAGTTTGTAACACTTGCCGACAGATCGGCATCCTTTTTTTGTGAGTAAGAAATCAACTTTCTTTTTCCTAACGACTTTTTAAATAAATCATATGAGGAGTCGTCTCCGTTTAATACCCAGCTTTTTGAGTGTTCGAAAAGTTTAAATTTTGCACTCCGGTATAAAGAGAAGGTCTTGTGGTAATCCAAATGCTCTTTTGTAATATTTGTTAAAACCCCTATGTCAAAATTAATTCCATATACTCTTTCCTGGTCAAGTCCATGCGAAGTCACCTCAACAACCGCATACTCGATTCCATTTTCTACCATTTCTTTCAATAACTTATGTAGATGTGGCGCATCGGGGTTTGTGACATGCAATCCGGTATCATATACTTTCTCTGCAATTAGTGCCTTAACTGTAGAAATCATCCCCACTTTTAACCCCGCATTTTTCAGAATATGGTAAATCAAATGCACGACGGTTGTTTTACCTTTTGTACCTGTAACACCGATTATTTTTAATTTATTTGCAGGATATCCATAACTATATGAAGACAAAAGAGCAAGTGCTGCTCTTGAGTTTTTTACTTTCACGAAATTGATCCTTCCTGTATATTTTTCAGGAAGATCTTTTTCGCTAATCACCATTGCCCCTTTTTTCGTAACAACATCCTCTATATAGTCATTCCCGTCAAATTTCAATCCCTTAACCGCGATAAAAACAAAGTCTTTTTCAATTCTTCTTGAATCATCAGAAAATCCGGATATTCCCGTATCTGAAATAATTTTGGAGTTTAGTTCTAATCCACCATCACGAAGTACGTTAATAATATCTTTGGACGTCATTATACTTCAGCTATTTTAGCACCTAATCTTTGAAGATTTTCTGCAAATCCCGGGTGTCCACGATACAATGCATCTGCATTTACAACAGTTGATTCCCCCTCAGCTACCATACAGGCCATAACCATAGCAACTACGGCTCTGATTATGTAAGGTGCTTCTAAAACAGATCCCCGCAAACGACTCCCTGCGATTGTGATTATTCTATGAGGATCACACATAATTATATTTGCACCGAGCTTAACAAGTTCACTTGTCCAAAATAATCCCGCATCGTACATCCAATTATGGAAAAGGGTTACACCCGAATCAGCTTTTAATGAAATCGGAATAAACATCGGCAGCAAATCAACAGGAAGTGACGGCCAGGGCTGCGCCTTTACGGTCAAGAAGGACCTTCCTTCTCCCTCGGGTACTATCCTAATATTTTGACCAGCCGAAACTATTGCAGTATTTCCTTTGTAGGATATGTCGATTCCGAAACGCGAAAATACATAGTTAATATGATCAAAAAGTTCCGGCTGCGAATTTAATACCTCTATTCTTCCCCCAGTTATCGCACCCAATGCCAAAAATGTTGCCACCTCGTAGTGGTCACTGAAAAGTGAATATTCAACTCCATCCAACTCATGACCTCCCTCAACGTATACAATACTCGACCCTACTCCGGTTATTTTGGCACCAGAGCGATTAAGAAAAGTACAAAGATCCTGAACTTGAGGTTCTGATGCCGCACCCATAATTTTCGTTGTACCCTTCAAAGACAGGGCAAACATTATAGCGTTTTCTGTTGCCGTCGGACTCATCTCGCGAAGCCATATATTTCCAGATTTTGCGTTTTTCGCATCCATCACTATTCCTTCGAGACTCTCTTTAACTTTTACACCCAAATCTTCAAACGCCTTGTAGTGGGGAAGAAGTGTTCTAAACCCTAAAGTGCATCCGCCAGGTAGACCTCTGAAATCTACCTTTCCAAATCGTGCAAGCATCGGTCCCCACAAAAGAGAGGTTCCTCTCATCTCGTTCCAATCCTCCCTAGACACTTTTTCGAAAGAGAGATGGCTGTTATCAATTAGCATAACCCTTGTTTTTTTATCCCACTTGATATTGCTTCCCAATTTTTGAAGAATATTGACCAATTTTGTCACATCGGTAATATCGGGAACGTTATTGAGCGTAACAGTAGTTTTATAAAGAATTGTTGAAGGAAGTATCGCAACAACAGAATTTTTACTTCCGGACGGGTTAATTACACCCGATAATTTTTGTCCTCCTGATATTTTTATATTCACAGCGAGAATATATTATACTATTTTTCTGGTACCATTCCAAAATGTAAGAATAGTCTCTGTGCAACTTTGTACCACAAAGGTGCTGCCGTTTCCGATGCCCAAATTGAACTTTTGGGTTCTCTTAAAGTCACCAGCATCACAAATTTTGGATTATAATATGGCGCAAATCCGATAAAACTTGCTATTGTTTTTTCTTCGTCATAATGTCCTTCAATCGGAATTTGTGCTGTTCCCGTTTTTCCCGCAACACCAAACCCTTTTTTATATGTCCATTTCGACTCACCGCTTTTTGCGGCTTCAACCATCATCGATCTTATCCCATCGCTAGCCTGTTCTGAAATAATACGCTCACTTTTTTCAGACGCGTCTGCATCGTACTCCTTTCCACCTACAATGATTTTGTCTACAACCCGTGGACGTATATAAATTCCTCCATTGGCAATTGCCGTAACCGCCGAAACCATCTGAATAGGAGTAACGGCGATACCCTGACCAAAACTGGATGTTGCCAGATCAACTTCCGACCAATCCGATAGTTTTCTAAGTGACGGACTAATTTCCCCCTGCAAATCAACTCCCGTTTTCGAACCAAAACCAAATTTTTTAAGGTATTCGTAATTTTTTTCTATACCCAACTTTTTGGAAATAAAAACCATCCCGACGTTGTCCGAGTGAACAATTACATCAGTCATGGTCGAGTTTGGATAATATTTATTGTTCCATGTCTGAATTTCATACTTATCAATCCTGTATGGTCCTCCACATATATCACAGGATGTATCCGGCTTTACAACACCCGCATCAAGGGCACTGGCCATAATAACTACCTTAAAAACCGATCCCGGTTCGAAACTCGCAGAGATAACAGGGTTTAGAAAGAGTTCATTGGAATAATTCCAATATGTTTGCGGATCAAACGAAGGAAACGAGCTCATTGCAAGTATTCCGCCTGTTTTGGGATCCATAACAACAATCGAACCGCTCACGGCACCATAATCCTCAATTCCCTCCTTGAGTTCAGTATCTACAATTAACTGAATCCCTTTATCGATGTAGGTAACTAGATCTGCCCCTGACTGCGAAGGAATTCTTTTACTTTTTCCGAACAGAAGTGGTAATCCTTTAATATCGGTCTCCCCCCTTTGCACCCCTTTGAGGGCTAAAAGAGTTTTATCGTAGTACCCTTCCAATCCAAAATAACCCTGATTTTCGTTTTCTTCATTTTTTCCTAAAAATCCCAAAAGATGAGCCGACATCGAGCTTTCCGGGTACTTCCTGACTTCATCACGATCGAATCCCAGTCCGTTGATATCAAGTAGTTCAATTTGTTTTTTTACATCACTACTTATCCTGTTTTCCAATGGAACCCAAAGTTTGTCTTTATCTTTAATCAATCCCGCTATCCTTTCTTCTTCATTCTTTCTTATTTCACTTTCGTATTTATCGCTTACTAATATCTCGGAAAGATTTCTTGCTGCTTTGTTAATATCTTCAATTAAATACGGCTCCGCAAATAAATTCCACGAATCGGCCTGACCTACCAATATCGTTCCGTCGGAAGACATTATTTTTCCACGATATGCCGACTCGATTGATTTTCTAACATGTTGTGGTTGTGCTCGTGCCGATAACTCGTTGGATTTAATTATTTGCCAGTAAAAAAATCTACCAATAAGAAGGACAAAACAGATAAGAGTAATTGCGCAGATAATTCTTAATCTTGCGTACATATTAACGGGCTTGCGCAACCGCTTCAGCCTGATCGAAGTATAGAATTTTCACTCCTTCTTTGTAACCTGCAGATTCAGAAAGCATTAGAAATTTTGAAAGTGAATCACCAACGGAGATTTTCTCTGTCAAACTATCGTTTTCCGCCATTAAATTCTTCATTTCATCGGTTATTACGCCAATATTTACGGATTTGTCCACATTATAAAGAGTAATTAATACACCATTAAACACAATACCTATTGCAAGAATTACAATAGCAAACAACTTAAATTTATAAGTCAATTTTCTCATATTTTTTCAATAATCCTCAATTTTGCGCTTCTGGCTCTCGGATTACTGGTAATTTCATCATCGGTTGGAACTATATATTTTTCGTTTTTTGCATCTACCCCTACCCTATTCTTTAAAAAATTCTTGACCAGTCTGTCTTCACCCGAGTGAAAACTGATAACCGCCAGTTTTCCCCCGCTTCCAAGCAAATTCCAAGCTTTCTTTAAAGCAATCGCCAAATTATCAAGTTCTGAGTTAACTGCAATACGCAGGGCTAAAAAAGGAAGTGTGGATCGGTCTATCTTTGACTTGTTGTGCCCTCTTCCCATTGCTTTCGAAATAATTTCCAACATGTCGGACACTTTGGCAATCGATCTTCCACTCCTAAATTCCAATACTTCTTTTGTAATCCTTATTGCAGCAGGGTAGGACAACGTCTGTAAAAATAAATCCATCAGATTGTCTTTACTTAGTGCATTTAACAAATCCGCTGCCGTTACCTTGAGTCTATTCGAAAGGCGCATATCGAGCATGTCTTGGGGTTTTTGAAAGGAAAAACCCCTGTTTTTAAAAAGATAGTGGTAAGAACTAATTCCCAAGTCCAAAAGTATTGCGTCGGGGTTCTTGATACTATTCTCGGATGCAATCCTATCTATTTCAGAATAATTTCCGTTTACTATTTTGAAGAAACTGTCGTAATTCCCGGTTGGGCAGGCTAATTTACTATTAACGATATATCGTAAATTCTCCCCGGCAATCTTAACCATTTCTTCATCTGCATCGATCCCAAGTACAAATACCCCATGCGTTAAAAACTCAGCCGCATGTCCACCACCTCCCAAAGTCGCATCGATAATTACCTTTTTGCCTTCCTCAGCTTGATTATTTAAAGGTGCAACTAACCCAAAAGACTGATTAATTTCTCCAACCAACACCGGTTTATGGACAGGAATTTCGACTTTTAAATATTTATTCATTTGCCGTACCTGAATCGGTCATTGATTCGAGCATTTCCGCCGCGCTTTCCTGTACCAACTTTTCCTTCTCGCTCCAGACTTTTTCATTCCAAACTTCAATTCTGTCTCCCAATCCCAGAAAAACAACGTCTTCATCTAATTTTGCGTATTCTTTAAGATTCCCAGGTATTACAAAACGTCCTTGCGAATCCAAATCGAGCTCGTATGCCGAACCTAAAATAAATCTGTCCGTGTCTCTTACTGCTTTAACTAAAGTATTCATCCTGCCGGTTAGTTTACTTAATAACTGTTTCCAACCCGGCTCCGATACAATTACAAGACAATTTTCGTACCACTTGGCCATTATTATCCTGTCTCCGATCTCACGCCTGAACTTTTTCGGTACGGAAATCCTGTTTTTTAATGTAATCTTTGAAAAGTATTCTCCTATCAGCATGTGTCAATACTATATACATCTCACCACTTTTCACCACTTTATACCATTCTTATATATTTTCACGAGGCTGTCAAGCCAAAAAGAACCCGAAATATAGGATTAGAATTATTTGAAGAAACGATCTTTTTTGAAGATTACCTACCTTTTTATATCTGTTGTGTAAAAATCCCGCTTCCCACAGTCTCAATTTCACCACTCCAGACAGATCCGTCCCAATACTGAACACTATGCGAGCCTGCTATCTCAACAATTCCGGCGTACCTTTTATTATCAGAGGAAAATAATCCGTATAATTTTGACGAGTCGGCAAGTTTTGTATCTCCCGGATAACCCAACGTATCCATGACGACAAAATAGGTTTTAGTCGTGGGCTTACTCATTGTCAATTTGAAGTTTCCGTCAAAAGATACTATCTCTTTTCCCGGAGCTACTAAGTTAAAATCGGTTGAGAACTTCGCTACAAGTTTTCCGTTAGCATCACGAAAGCGTAACACCAACTGCCCAACCTCAACGCCCTCATCATAACGAAACTTTCCTGAAGATTCGGACCCCAGGAGGAGCTCTTTTAATATATCGTCCTTCGTAGTTAATTTCACAGTCCCAGGCACGCCTTGTGTTCTTCCGTCCGGTACTTTATAGGTTAACTCATAATCGAGTGTGACAGCATCTACAACTATCTTTTTAATCTCAAGTTTTAAATAATGCCCGTCGCTTGTAGGAGTCAGAGAGACAATGGGGCGTCTATCCAAAGGCACTTCGGAAACAGTATCCTCGATATCCACATCCTGGGTGTCTTGTGTTTTGGTGTTTTTGCCCTTCATCAGAAAAAATACCCCCGCAGCAACAATTATTCCGAAAAGAAGAAGAATTACAGGAAGTAATTTTTTCATATATGTACTTTATTGTTTCCGACAATTTCCTTATTGTCAACAATTATCTTACAATTTCTTAAGTTTAATCTTTAAGTTTTTCCCTAATCCACTCGTTTAATTTTGCAATACTTACCCTTTCCTGTTTGGCACTATCACGATCCCTTACTGTCACGGCGTCATCTTTAAGTGTCTCAAAATCTACAGTGATACACCATGGAGTTCCGATTTCATCCTGTGCAAAATAGCGTTTTCCGATATTACCACGATCATCAAACACTGCACTGTATTCTGTTTTAAGTTTGTGGAAAATGTCTTTTGCTTTGTCTACCAATTCCTCTTTATTCGCCAAAAGCGGAAAGATCGCAACTTTGTACGGCGCAATTTTCGGATCTATCTTCAAAACAACCCTTTCTCCATCCTCCGAATATGAATCAAATAATATAATTCCCGTCAGTCGGGAAAGGCCAAATGTCGGTTCAATTACGTGCGGAATAAATGACTTTCCTGTAGCCGGATCCGGATAAGAAAGATCTTTTCCGGACATTTTTGAATGATTTGTCAGGTCATAATCGGTCCGGTATGCAATACCCCACATTTCTTTCCAGCCAAACGGGTATTTATACTCAATATCCATCGTTTTTTTGGAATAAAACGACCTTTCAAATTCCTCATGCTCCCGCCAACGAAGATTTTCCTCTCTTATACCCAAACTAAGAGCCCAGCTCCACATTTCATTTCTCCAAGATTCATATATCTCCTCCCAATTTTCAGGTTTAATAAAATATTCAAATTCCATCAAATCAAATTCAAAAGTGCGATGGATGAACTGCCCCATTGTAATTTCGTTTCTGTAAGCCTTTCCGACCTGCGCAATTCCAAACGGAATTTTAACTCTTGTTGAATTAATAACATTTTTAAAATTTACGAATATCCCTTGGGCAATTTCTCCTCTTAAAAATGCCAAATCTTTTCCTTCCTCCAAAACTCCAATTTTTACTTCAACCAACTGACTAAATTTCCGTGTTTTTGTCCAATTTGATTTTCCACACTTGGGACACTTAATACCTTTTTCGGAAATCAACTTATCAAGCTGAGAAAAATCCATTCCTTCGACTTTAAGATCGGGTAAAACATCTTCTATCAAATGATCTGCACGAACACGATTTCTACACTCCTTGCAATCAAGCATCGCTTCATTAAACCCCGAGATATGGCCGGATGCGCTCCAGATTTCGGGCCGGAGTATTGCCGAGGCATCTATACCCACCACATCATCACGGTCTAATACAAAATGTTTCCACCACAAATCCCTGATATTATTCTTTAAAAGAGTTCCCGTAGGACCAAAATCCCAGACATTGGCAAGCCCGCCATAAATTTCCGATGACGGATAAACAAAACCACGCCGCTTACAAAGAGAAACGACTTTTTCCATAAGAGTTGAAGAGTTAATATCTGCCATATTTGTAATTATAATCCGAAATATTAATAAATTCCCACATTAAATCTTTTCTTAAATATTATTCTTGACCGTCATCAAGCAAATCCAATCCTTTAATAGGAAGGGCTGTTTGTCCGACACGACCCTGGATCGAACCAACAATATTTGCAGTTGATGACATGAGTCTTTGCAGTTGTCCCTCACGGGCCTTCCACATTCTCTCGTAAGCACCACGTTCTTTTGTTATCGAATCCTGCATCTCACGATACACTTCAACAATCGCTTCAAGCTGCTGCCTGAATTCATGCGAGGTAATATAGTCGTACAATATTTCAGACTTTCCACCTTTGTGTGACGAAACGGCTTTTTCGTAGGCCACGTCAAGTAGACTCTTTCGAATCATAGCGGCAACCGGTAACACCAAATTAAAAGAAACCACCCAAACCCCTTCATAAAGACCAAAACCCGACTCAACTTCTTTAGGTAAGGTCGTTGAGATTATAACGGGAACATTTGCTTTTTCTGCCCTGAGGTCATCCTTTAATTTGGCAATCCATGAGTCTGTCCAAGCTTTTGTTCGTTTAATCTCCCAAAGAATCGTTCCGCTAACATAGCCTTTCGGACTCTTAACAACCTGTCTGATGTCGGCCCCTTTAACACCTTTTTCAACAGGTGCAATATCGTCTGTGGAAAAGTTTTCTTTGAGAAGTTCAGCGAGTCATCGTCAATCGATAAAACAATTA
>CAZSNC010000007.1:0-31750 GCA_964608405.1 uncultured Gammaproteobacteria bacterium
TACTTCTTATTGAAGACTCAAATTCCAAGGTGGACTTTTTGATCGTCGGTGTGCATTGGGGTGAGGAGTATAAAGACAAAGCCAACACAAATCAAAGAAAATGGGCTCGGCAGATGGTTAGTCATGGAGCCGATATTGTAGTGGGACATCATCCGCATTGGGTACAAGACTTTGAGTGCCTAAATGACAAGGGTAATGACACAATATCGACCAGTATATGCGACGGAGTTTTGGGAAAACCCGTCTATTATTCACTGGGGAATCTGATTTTTGATCAAATGTGGAGTGAGGAAACAAAAAAAGGTATGCTTGTCAAACTTGTTTTAGAAAAAAGAGGAATAACACAGGAAGAGAGAGTAAATACCTATATCGAAAAACCTGGTCAGCCAAGAATAGAAGAGGTTGTAAGTAATGTCGTCAGTAAATAAACATTGCATCACCAAAAGAGAAGAATCGGTATTTGTTTTCAATCGCTTCCCCATAAGCTCTCCCTAAAATATTACTTTGAAAATCGGTAAATTTATTTTTTGTGTTGGGATATGATGTGAATGCACACACCAGTGCAAGGAGTGTTGACTTGGGTAAGTGAAAATTTGTAATTAAAGCATCGACAAATTTGAATTTATAAGGAGGATAGATGAAAAGATCGGTAAAACCACTTAACGTATTTTTTTGAATAAAACCTTCTTTATCTGCAAGAGTTTCAAGTACGCGTGTTGTGGTTGTGCCGACTGCAATTATTCTTTTTCCGTTTCTTTTTGCTTGATTTAGACGGTCAATACAATTTTGATCGATACTGAAAGACTCTTCATGGATTTTATGTTTTTCAATCTCGTTTTCTTTAACCGGTGCAAAAGTTCCGAGTCCGACATGAAGTGTTACAAATTCACTTTGAACACCTTTCCTTTTTAATTTATTTAAAAGCTCTTTTGTAAAATGAAGTCCTGCGGTGGGAGCGGCGGACGAACCGAATGTTTTTGCGAAGACGGTCTGATATTTTTCTCTGAGATCTTTTTCGGAAAGGCTTGAATTAATGTATGGTGGAATGGGTGTTTTTCCAATAATTTGGATTTTTTTAAAAAGTTGGTTTTCGGGAAGATTAAATGCAATGTTTGTGATATAGCCGCTTCTTTTTGTAACTTTTCCCCAAAATCCGTCAAAATAGACAGTATCATGAAGAAATAAACCCGGTTTAGTGATCACTTCGCACATTCCCTTACCCAAAAACCTCAATATCAACACCTCGACCTTTCCCTTGGTTTTTTTCTTTCCAAATATTCTGGCAGGGAATACCTTGGACTTGTTGAAAACCAAGACATCGTTTGAAGAAAGATAATCTTCGATATGAGAAAAGATTTGGTGTGTGATTTCTTGGCTGTTTTTATCCAAGACAAGAAGTCTTGATGAATCGCGCGGATTTGCGGGAAATTGTGAGATAAGTTCGCGGGGGAGAGTATAGTCAAACTTGGAAATAATCATTATGTGCTGAGGCCAGGATTCGAACCTAGGTAGCCCGTTCGGGCGTCAGATTTACAGTCTGATGCGATTGACCACTCCGCCACCTCAGCGTTGAGCCGGTAATGGGATTCGAACCCGCGACCTTCGCTTTACAAAAGCGCTGCTCTACCACTGAGCTATACCGGCAATAAGGTAATGAGATTATAACAAAAAATAGCATCTTCTTGAAGCGAAAAAGATTGGAGAAATGAAAGACCCTGCATGAGGGGATAAGGTGAAGTTTTTCCTCGAATGAACGAGGTGGGTAGATTCAACCCAAAGCCCTCGGGCGATGGGCAATTCATCCTTGGCAGTTTTAGTGCCACCTCCGCAAAGCGGAAGACCCAGATAAAGCTTTTTTGATGAGGAAAAAGCTTTCCCTTAAACCTTCCCCAAACAGGGTCAATTTAATAATAGCATATTGTGTAAACATAGCAAAACAATGGTGACACTTACTTTCCTTTAAAATGAACCGAAGCCAGGTATCAGAAGTTTGATCATAAAGTTAATTACAGGAGAAAATACAATGGAGAGTGGTGATTCGCCTCCGATTGTTGGGAAGATCAGAAAAAAGAGAATTATAATGCCATACCTTTGAAGAAAAATCTCTGCCTCGCGCGCTTCTTTTTCCGGTAAAAATCCGACAAATATTTTACCACCATCCAGAGGATTTACCGGAATAATGTTAAATAGTGCCAAAGACAGATTAAGGATAATTATCGGAATAAAGATGGAAAGAAGTGTTGAATATATTGTAGAAAAGGGAGAAAAAGGAAGTCTTAATATAAGTGAAAGAAGAATCGCAAGAATTATATTTGAAGCAGGACCAGCCAGGGAAATAAGACCAGCATCACGCCTTGGATTTCTTAAGTTATAAGGATCGAACTGAACCGGCTTTGCCCAACCGAAAGGGATTACCGGAATTCCCATGGCCCTCATAAACGTAAGAACCAGAAGAAGTGTTGTTCCCACCCTGTCGTAATGAACAAGCGGATTTAAAGAAAGCCTGCCCATCAATCTTGCCGTCGGATCACCAAGCCTGTCCGCCATCCAAGCGTGCGCGGCTTCGTGAACGGTGATTGCAATTACAAACGCTAAAATCCATCCGATTATTTCCATAATTTTACCTTTGCGAAAATCTTTCTTTATTAGTATAATCAACATTGTCGCAAATTCATAGATTTGCGATTTATAATTTTATAGTTTTATTTTTTTTATATGTCTTACGTTTGTCAGATTTGTCACAAGGGAAACGTTGCCGGTCATTCAAAAAAGCACAAAAGAGGTGTTGCCGGAAAACGTTGGAAGTTTCGTGCACAGGTCACTCCGAGATTGTTTAAGATAAACCTGCAGAAGAAAACGGTTGTTGTTGGGGGAGAGGAAAAGCAAATGAGACTTTGTGCGAAATGTATTAAAAGAATAAAAAACTTTGGCAATATTGGGAATTACAAAAGCATTTCTTTTGCAAAGGCAAGTAAATCTTAACTTCAAGCTTTAGCCGAGGTATTTTGTTTTTGCCCTCTATCACTCGAATTTGTTTTGGGGATATCCTTCACAGAATTGTTTCCAGGAAACTATGGATTTTCCTTCCAGTTGGACTTCATCTATAAATAATTTATTTTCCGAAACGTGAGTCTTGAGGATTTTAATTCGAAGAAGTTGGTTTTTAATTTTGATGTTTGTCCAGGCAATAGGCCAGGAATACATAGCCCTTACAAAATTGTTTACACCTTCGGCCGTGGTGTTTAAAACATATGCTTCATTGTTTGTCTTCATCCAGGAGATATCCATTTTATTATCTTTTGGGGTTTTGCCTTGGATGAGGGATGCAATAATTTGTCCCGGAATAAAACTGTCATCCTTTTTAATCTGACGGGTAAAGGAGGCAATTTTTTCATCCTGATTCTTGACGGCAATTTTTCCTGCCAAGTAAGCCTCGATTAATGTCGGCATGACTTCGGCAGCTCTTTCAAAAAGGCGCCTTCTTAACGACTCACTTGTATCGAAAGGGGTTATTTCATCTTTAAATTGAGAGACTATTGCCCCGTGATCGAGTTTTTCATCAAGTTTGATAATACTTACACCCGTTATTGGATAACCTGAAATAATAGATGCCTGGATAGGGGAGGCTCCGCGCCAACTCGGAAGAAGTGAGGGGTGGATATTTAATATTCCGTATCGGAAGTGTTTAATCACAGATTCCGGAATTATTTCGCCATATGAGGCAAGTACACCAAGGTCGGCTTCAATATTTTCTTTTACCACATCGTTCGGGTCAAAAAACTTAGCAATTTTTTTGTTGTATGCCCACTCGTCTACCGCAGAATATGACATTTTTTGCTCTCTCCCTGAAGGTTTTGCCGGTTGTGTGATTACTGCTTCAATGGGATGTTGGTTTGCATTGGTTCGGAAATGCTTAAGCAGTCCGTCAACTACGGGGACCACATAATCGGGGGTACCAAAAAATACAATTCTACTCATATGATGCAAATGCAATTATACGTGCTATAATAGCCAACTATCAATTACCATGTCAGAAAGAAAAGGTTTCTGTTCGCTTAAACTCGAGACGATAAACAGAAGAAATCAGGGTTTTACAAAAATTAAACCAAGTCATGCCTTTCAGAGAAATTGTGAGTTGAAAGATCAAGAGGGGTGTGTACATCGAGAAAACGGATACCACTGTTTTTATTGCCTTCGAGCAAAAAGTGACTGCGAAACTGCATCTACATGCTTCACCAACTTGGGTTTTACTCTAAAAAATAACAATCTTGACAATGCTGACCGTAAACCATTCGGATATCGAGTGGTTGGTGAGAAGCAGGTTGGTCCAAGTAAAATACAGTATCTTTCTTTTAATATTTATAACGGCGTAGTTACACTTAGTTCGATTACATTCAATACAACCGAGTAAGTGAACCGGGGTTAAATATCCACTCTTTCCCATTCTCCATCGACTAATTCATAAAGAGGTTTTTTTTGCTCCAGTAGTCGGTCGGTAAAAAGTACTCCTTCAAGATGATCTATTTCGTGTTGGATAATTTGTGCTTCAAATCCGTCGAAAAGTGAGGTTATTTTATCTCCCTTTTCGTTTAAATAATTAACCTTTATTGAGTCCGGGCGTTTCAATGGTCCGTACAGGTTGGGGAGGGAAAGGCATCCTTCCATAAGTTTTGTATGTTCCTCCATCAATTCCTTTGCTTTTTTTGAAACTGATATCACCTGTGGGTTGATGATAATTTTTACTGCTTCTTTCGGTTTAATGGCAAACATCCTAAGGCTTTTACCGATTTGCGGAGCAGCAAGTCCGACACCAATAGGATCCTTTTGGATAATCAATGTGTCCTTCAGGTCCTTGATCAAATTAAATAATTTCTTATCCAAATTTTGAACCTCTTTTGATTTGAGTCGTAGTATCGGGTCTTTGACTGTTACAATCTTTTGGATCATACAAGGTATATTTTACTATAATTGAGGCTATTTTGCAGATGTTTCTAACTTTTCAAGTTCCTCGGCGATTTTTTTATCATTTGGATCGATGTTTGAAAGAATGTATTTAAGTTGTTCTTTGGCCTGATCTATCATCCCTGAATCGGAAAGAATTATTGCGTATGCATAGCGGGCGTCTTTATAGTTGGCTTTTAATTCTATGGTCTTTTTGAGAATTTCGACACTTTTTTCGATGTTGCCGATACGGTAATAGGTAAGGCTTAAGTTGTAATACAACTTCGCCTCGGTAGGAGCCATCTGGATCCCTTTTTCCAAAGCTTCCTTTGCCTTTAATATGTAAACGGGATTTATATCCGTTAGTCTAATGCCGATACGTGCTTTGTTTCTTAATATGTTCAGGTTATTGGGTGAGAGATCTTCGGCGACAGAAATTTGCGAAAACGCATTTTCCGAGAAGCGTTTGGCACCGTCTTCGTTTTCCTGATCTTTATAAATTAAGGCAATATCGGATAGCCTGCTTGCCAGCTCGTCGTGGTAAATTGCTTCTTTCTGAGAAAGTTTAATTGCGGAATTAATCGTTTGAACAGAATCGATTAGCTTTCCCTCTTTTGCGAAAGAACTGGCTTTATTGTATAAAATATCGGCATACCAGTAACGAATTATTAAATATATGAAAAACCCCCCTATAAAAAGCGTGACGTAAATTGCCGTTTTTTGAATATCTGCAGGCATTTTCTCATGTAAATGTTTTTCGTCTGATTTATCGTCTTCTGACATCAAGACAATAGTCATTGCCGGAAAGAGGTAAAAAAGAATATTCACCGGAACAACCGAAAATCCAAAAAAATTGGTTACTAAAATTGATAAATAACCGGAAATGAGGGCTATGTGAACCATTTTGTTTTCGGGTGGATTTGAAGGATCGTCAAAGCTTATGGTCCAGCGTCCCGAGACACGCTTTATCATTATTTGCCTGAGGAAGATGAGGCAAATGGCCGCAATTAGTGTCATGTACGAAAGAATTCCAACACTTCCGGTTGTTGCCATAAAATTCAGGTACTCGTTGTGTGCTTTGTTGTAAAGAAAATCCCACTCGGAAACGAGATTGTGGCTTACCGGCCGAAATTGGTAATAGGAAAACGCAAATGTCTCGACTCCTGATCCGAAAAGCGGATAGTGTTTCCAGATATCAAGTGCCCCACGCCAGACTATTTTTCTTATTTCAACAGAGCTCGAGCCTCCAACTTCAAGTGCGGGTCCTCCAGCTTGGGTTTCTTGAATTGGCTCTATGGGGGAAGAATATGTTTTTTTAATAATCTGGGAAATATTGGGAGTCCAGGGCGTTCCGATTATTAAAGCGGTGAATAAAAATAATAGACTGCTTACTATAAATTGCCTGATAATTTGGGTGTTTTTGTATTGTGTGGCAATTGATAAGCCCCAAAAAGAAAATAAGGCAGTAATAAGTCCGAGTATTCCGGAGCGTGATTTGGTAAAAAGCAGTGTTATGAATATAACCAGGGAAAGCAGTAGATAAAGATATCTTTTTTTACTCTTGGCATCCGTGATTAGACCATAGGTCAAACTCAGCGGAAGGACAGCAACAAGCCATGCCGCCATCCAATTTGGCTGTCCGAAAGTCGAAAAGACTCTGTTTTGAACATCCTGTATCCAGATATTTTTGTCGATACCGAGGCGTTCTAATATACCGTAAAGTGACGAAAGAAATGTGGCGGTAAGAGTAACATTAATAATTGGCCTGATGTCTTTCTTTTGTAAATTTGAGACAAACCCAAAGTAAAGGGTGAAATAACAGAAAAGCGAGACGATTCCGCCGTTAAAACGGCTGTAATACCCCAATAGTGAAGTTCTGATATCAACCGAAACAAATGTTGAAATTATTTGACTTGCCAAGAAAATCAAAATCGGAACGTAAAGAGCGGTTTTATTGAATATAAGACGTTTTTCATAAATAGAGCGAATGATCCAAGCAGTGGAAATAGCCACAGTTAGTAGGTAAACAACTATGATTTTGTTGAATTCAAATAGCTCGGATGTGGAAGGGAAGAGGATTAAAGGAACAATAAAAAAAAGACTTTGGTATAAAACAGCGATGATTTTTTTAACCTTCATTAATGCTAAATTTACATTAATATCCCCAAACTGACAAGAAACATTAAAAATCGTAACTAATTAACCCTTAACTTTACAGTCGTATTTGGATTATACTGTCGGTAGTGTGGCTTCAAATTTATTGACATGGATATAAAGCTGACAAACTACAGATTTCATTTTCCTAATATTTGGAACCGTTTTAACAGGGTTTGGAATTATTTTTCTTATGATGTGGCATTTGACCTTGGAACCTCAAACACAATGGTTTGGGTGAACGGTAAAGGTATAGTAATTAGGGAGCCGTCAATTGTTGCCAGGCAGAAAAAAACGAAGGAAATCCTTGCCATCGGAAATGATGCCAGAAAGATGATGGGAAGAACTCCTGCCGGTGTCGAGGTGGTAAGACCACTTCGAAACGGAGTGATTGCTGACTTTGACGCTGCAACAGCCATGCTTTCCCACTACATTAAAAAAGTTCATGAGACAGGGTCGGTTATCCCGAAAATTCCCAAGCCGCGTGTAGCAATTGGTATTCCCTCGGGTGTAACCGAAGTGGAAAGGAGGGCGGTTGCTGATGCGGCAACACTCGCAGGAGCCAGGGAAGTCAATTTAATAGAAGAACCCATGGCAGGGGCAATCGGATCGGGACTAAAGATCGAATCGGCACACGGATACTTCATTATCGATATCGGTGGTGGAACTTCGGAAATGGCAGTTATTTCGCTCGGCGGGATAGTTGTCGGAAGGTCGCTTCGAATTGCGGGTGATGAAATGAACGAAGCGATCAACAATTACGTAAAACTGAAATACTCTCTTTTAATGGGGGAAGTTACGTCGGAGGATGTTAAAATTGCGCTTGGAAATTTTCTACCGGGAAAAGAAAAATATCATGTTGTCAGGGGTCGGGATTTGGAGACCGGCCTTCCTAAGTCGATTAAACTATCAACTTCGGAAGTTAGAGAAGCTTTGGTTCCCGTTGTCCAGGAAATTACAGGCAATATTGTTAGTACCCTGGAGGAAACTCCGCCGGAGCTTGTATCGGATATCATGGAGGGAGGTATAACAATGGCAGGTGGAGGATCGCTTTTACCCGGAATAGATAAATTAATTTCCGAAAGAACAAAAATGCCGGTATACGTTGCAGAAGATCCGATTTCCTGCGTAGTCAGAGGTTGTGCATATCTTCTTGAGCACCCCAAATTGATGTCGAAAATCAGGTTGACGAAAGGACTTTGATGAATGAAAAAAGTTTAAAGTTCATATTATGGTTTCTTTTGTTTTTTTCATTTGCAGTTTTGTTTGTTAAGCTTTTTGAATTGCAGGTTATCAAAGGGGATTACTACAAAAACCTCGCCGACGGAAATAGAATCAGAAGAGTCGTTCTTAAAGCTCCAAGGGGAGAAATACTTGCCCGCGGCGGCGAACTTCTGGCTAAAAACGAAGAAAAAGAGGAAGCAATATATTTTAATTTTGACAAGGGATATTATGTTGATGATGATAATAATACTGATAACGGGGGTAAGGTTGAGCAAAAGATCGTCGGTGTTAACGGATGGCAGCGTTTTTATCCGCTTAAAGAGTCCGCGTCGCATATCACTGGTTATATCGGTGCTATTAATGAGGATGAACTGGGTAAAGTTGCAACAGATTGTGTTAACAAGGGTGAAAGAACTATAGCTGATGTCATCGGCAGGTCCGGTTTGGAGCAATATTACGATTGTCTATTACGTGGAGATGACGGGGAAAAATTGATTGAGGTGGCGGCCGACGGGGCATATGTGCGATTGCTTGGCGAGAAACCTCCGGTTAAGGGGGCTGATTTAAAAACAACAATTAACTATCCACTCCAGGAGTATGTCGCAACACTTCTAACCGGTGTGAAGGGGGCTGTTGTGGTGAGCGACTCTAAAGGCGAGGTATTGGCTCTTTATTCTTCGCCGAGTTACGACCCGAATATATTTTTTGGTGACAGTAATAAAGTAAGCGCCTTACTAAATGATAAAAATATTCCTCTTTTTAACAGGGCAATTTCAGGAAAATATTCTCCGGGGTCTATTTTTAAGCCGATTGTTGCAACATCGGCGCTTGAAACAAAGGCAATCGATAGCCATTACCGATACCAGGATACGGGTAGTATTAATTTTTCTACTGCTTGGGGGAATTATTCGTTTAACAACTGGTATTTCACTCAATATGGCGGGGTGGAGGGCAGTATCGATGTGACAAAGGCCCTTGCCCGCTCAACAGACACCTTCTTTTATAAAGTCGGTGAATTAACGGGTATTGATAATATTGTTGATTGGTCGAGAAAATTTGGTTTGTCAGAAAAAACAGGTATAGACTTACCGGGAGAAGTTGCTGGATTGGTACCCGATCCAAAGTGGAAAGAGGAAGTAAAGGGAGAAAGATGGTTTTTGGGAAATACCTACCATTTTTCAATCGGACAAGGGGATTTGTCGATTACTCCGATTGAAATACATTCTGCTTTGGAGGCAATCGCAAACGGAGGAAAAGTATGCATCCCTCACTTAAACAGCAATCAGGGGGGTGAAATCTGTAAAAGTTTGGGTATAAAAGATGAGAATATCGATCTTGTAAAAGATGGAATGAAAAAGGCATGTTCGCAAGGCGGTACTGCATATACTTTTTTTGATTTTAAGGATAAAACGGGAATCGATGTGGCGTGCAAAACCGGAACTGCTCAGGTTGGCACCGAAGACGATACTCACGCATGGTTTAGTGCTTTTGCGCCAATTAAGGATCCTGAAATTGTGCTAACTATTCTAATTGAAAAAGGTGGAGAAGGCTCCAAAATCGCGGGTCCCATAGCGCGACAGATTTTTGATTTTTGGTTCAGGAAATAAATTATGTCAGAGAAAGAGTATCTGGTGGCTTTGTGTGCTTTTGCGGAAATTGGTCCGATGAGGATTAATTTACTTCTTAACTACTTCGGTTCGGCGAGGAAGGTTTGGGAATTGAATCTAATGGAAATTGTAAATGTCGGACTTCACAAAGGAATTGCGGAAAGGTTTTTGCTTCACAGAAAGAATTTTGATTTCGAAGAGTACTTTAAAAGACTTAAGCAGCTGGGTTTTTCTTATGTTACAAAAAACGACAATATGTACCCTAAAAATTTGCTTGATTTGGAAGACGCTCCATTGGTCTTGTACTACATGGGAGAAATGTCCAAAAGTGATGAAAATTCGATCGCGATTGTAGGTTCAAGACAAATGAGCAGTTACGGCAGAGGGGTTGCAGAAAGATTCTCCCGTGGTTTGGCAGAAAATAAAATCAGTCTTGTTTCAGGTCTTGCTCGGGGTATTGATACGGTAGTCCATAAGGAAGCACTTGCTGTAGGAGGCCGCACAGTTGCGGTTATCGGCAGCGGTTTGGACAGAATCTATCCACCGGAGAATTCGAAACTAGCCTATCAAATTGCAAAAAACAAAGGGGTAGTAATATCCGAATTTCCGCTGGGTTATCCTCCAAATCCAGTTAATTTCCCTTTAAGAAACAGAATTATTTCGGGAATTTCTAAGGCAATTGTTGTTGTCGAAGGGTTAAAAAGAAGTGGGACGCTCATTACCGCATCACACGCTGCGACACAGGGGAGAACCGTTTTTGCCGTACCGGGACCGACTACGTCACTGACGTCTGAAGCTCCACACTTTCTTTTACAAAACGGCGCAAAATTAGCCTCAAGTGTGAAAGATATCCTTGACGAACTTTCCTTAGAGATTAAAGTAGATGAAGTAGACAAAAGAAAAAGTCTATAGAGATTTTTATTAAGTAGAGACGGAAAAAAAGGGTTTTAAAAAATATCCAAAGTAGTAAAAAAACTCTTTTTCTTGACGGGGTTGTTAGAATATCCGAAGAGGGAACATAAAATTGATATGAATTTAATTATTGTTGAGTCACCGACAAAAGCTAAAACTCTTTCCAGGTTTTTGGGGGGCGATTATTCCGTTGAAGCAACAACGGGGCATATTAAAGATCTTCCAAAAAGTTCGCTCGGGGTTGATGTGGAAAACGGTTTCAAACCGGATTATCAGATGGTTGAGAAACGCAAAGACACCATCAGAAAGATCAAATCGGCAGCAAAAAGCGCTAAAAACATTTATATTGCAACAGATCCTGACCGGGAAGGCGAGGCGATAGCGGAGCATGTGAAGGAGATAATTACGGAAGACGGCAGTAGGGATAATGCCTTAAGAAGAATTGTCTTTCATGAAATTACCAAAAGTGCGGTTGAGGAAGCGATTGCAAACCCGCGCGATATTGATGTTAATTTGGTTGATGCGCAGACAGCCAGAAGGGTTCTCGACCGCTTGGTGGGGTATAAACTGTCTCCTGTCCTTTGGAAAAAAGTGAGACGCGGTCTTTCGGCAGGTAGAGTTCAGACTGTTTGTGTAAGACTTATTGTTGAAAAAGAAAGAGAAATTGAAGCCTTTAAAAGCGAGGAATATTGGGAAGTATATGTGAAGTTAAGAAAAATTGATTCCGGTGAAGAACAAAATGCGGATTTTAGTGTTCAACTTGTTAAAATCGATGACAAGAAAGCAGAGATTAAAACCCACGATACAGCCGACAAAGTAGTTGCCGACCTTAAAGCATCCGATTACAAAGTACAGGATGTAATTAAAAAGGAGGTAATAAAATCATCTTTCCCGCCTTTTACTACTTCAACTATGACACAGGCGGCGTCAAGAATATTCGGCTGGTCTTCAAAAAAAACAATGAGTGTTGCACAGATGCTTTATGAAGAAGGTCTAATCACATACCATCGTACCGATTCGATGAACATTGCCCAGGAAGCAATATTAAAGGTTAGAGATTATATTAAATCCAAATATGGGGAGTCTTACCTTCCTCAATCACCAAAGTATTATAAAACTACATCCAAAGTTGCCCAGGAGGCTCACGAGGCAATCCGTCCTACAAATGTTGCAGGACTCGGGAAGGTACAAAACACAAAATATGAGAGGGAAGGCGAACTTCTTTATGGTCTAATTTGGAAACGGTTTGTGGCTTGCCAGATGTCAGCAAGCATTTACGATGAAACAACAATTAATGTTTTGGCAGTTGCAAACGAATCGAGTAAATACATACTTCGGGTAGTGGGACAGATCATGAAATTTGACGGATGGAAGTGTTTATACAAGAAAGCAAACGACACCGGGGAATCCGAAATAGAAATTCTTCCTGACGTTGCCGAAAATGAACCGTTGAAACTGATCAAGATAGATCCAGAACAGAAGTTTACCCAGCCTCCTGCAAGATATTCAGAAAGTTCGCTTATTAAAACTTTGGAAAAACTCGGTATTGGCAGACCGTCAACTTATGCTCCGACGATTAACACAATACAGGTTAGAGCCTATGTAGAGAAAAACGAGGGGAAATTCACTCCGACAGCGGTTGGTATCGCAGTTAATGATTTTATGGTCGGCAATTTTCCCGATGTATTCGAGTATCAATTTACCGCTTCAATGGAGGAAGGGTTGGACAAAATTGCCAACGGAGAACAAAAATGGGTTAATCTGATATCCGATTTTTACAAACCGTTTGAGAAAAAAATTATTGATGTCGAGAAAAATTCCAAAAGGGTAGCAATCGCTGCTGAAAAAACGGGAGAAAAATGCCCCGAGTGTAAAGACGGGGACGTAATAATAAGGATCGGGAGATTTGGGAAATTTCTATCCTGTTCAAGGTTTCCGGATTGCAAATATACTGCAAAGTACCTCGACAAGACTGGTATAAAATGTCCGGAATGTAAAAGCGGGGATGTAATCATCAAGAAAACCAAAAAAGGTAGGAAGTTTTTTGGATGCAGTCGTTACCCAAAATGTAAGTGGGCAAGTTGGAGAAAGCCAAAGTAGATAAGTAGAACTGTATATACTAATTATTCAATTTGAATTATGTTATTAGGTCCAAAAATACTGTTAAGACTTGTTAAAGAAAATAAACTGGTTGAGAATCTCTCTGATCGGGAACTTACTAATCCTGAAGGAGCGGGTTTTGATCTACGTTTGGGAGAGGTTTATAAAATGAAAGGTAACGGCTTTTTGGGTATTGATGAAAGAAAAACTCCGGAGGCAGCAGTGGTTGCACGTTACGACAGTAAGTCTAAAAAAAGTATTATTTTAAAACCTGGGGATTATTTTTTAGTGAAAACTATTGAAAAAGTAAATCTTCCAAGCAATATTGGCGCTGTTTTATACACACGGGGAACGTTGTTTAGGAGTGGAATAATTCATGGATTATCTCAAATTGCACCCGGTTATTGTGGAGAATTAATCACTTCTTTATATAACGCTGGAAATTCAGAAGTTGAGATTGAAATGGGGGCAAGGTTTATACATATTCAGTTCCAGGAGGTTCGTGGTGGAGGCTCGTTATATCGGGGTCAGTGGAAGGGAGGCCGTGTTTCAACTCCAAAAAAAGAAAAACAAGTCTGATCTTCCCACAGGAACATGTTTTATTGAAAATAATACTTGAATTTTTTTGGAAGGAAAAGTATCTTGAAAATTAATGACATCAGAACAGATAACTGAAAAGTCGGCGTACGATTATATCATCAAGGGTAAAGAACCTCCGAAAGAAGTTGTTGAAGTGACATTGCTAAGAGATAATAATAGACAAAAATTAAGACAAGTACTCGACTCTGTGAAAGGAAAGACTCCACATGAGCAATATTTGGCTTTACAACAGAATGGTTTTCCTATACCCAATTGGCCGGAAGATAATGAACCTTCCGGTATAGTTTATGGGGGTATGGAAGGAGGAAAGCCTGCAAGGGTGGATTAGTTATATGACTCTCGAAAGGTATGAAATAACAGAACACTTGGTTCTGGAAGACGGTCGCGAAATCGATGTTATTTATGTGGATAGTTTTGACCCGGAATCGTTTAAAAAAATTGCTTATAATCCGGAAAATAAAATAGATTCACGGGATAGGTGTGCCCTCAGACTTAGGTGTGCAAGAGTAATTACAAACGATGAATATGTGCAACTCAAGACGTTGATCGAATCTCAGAAAGAAGCGACCACCTAAAGTTTTTCGTATACTTCGAAGTCAAAATCAAAAGGATTTTTGTTGTCTTTTTTGTGCTTCTCAGTTTTTTCCAAATGCCATTTTTTCATATCGATTTCCGGAAAAAAGACATCACCGTCAAACTTCTTGTGGATTCTCGTGATGTAAAGTCTGTTGGCAATTTCAATGAACTGTTTATAAATTGAAGCACCCCCGATTATAAATACTTCACTTTCGTTTTTCGCACTGGCAACTCTTAAAGCTTCTTCAATTGAAGTGACGGTAATACACCCTTCGCTTTTAAAATTGGTGTCGAATGTCAGAACAATATTTGTTCTTGCAGGAAGTGCTCGTCCGATCGATTCATGTGTTTTTTGTCCCATGATTATGCAATGACCTGTTGTTGTTTCTTTAAAATGCTTCATGTCAGAAGGTAAATGCCAGGGTAGGGTGTTTTTGTTGCCGATGACCCCATTTTTAGCAACTGCTGCAATTATTGAGATAATCATGATTTATTTATACCGATATATCTGCCTTGATAGGTGGATGAAATTTATAATCAATGAGTTCAAAATCTTCAAACTTAAAATCATATAGTGATTTAACTTTTTTATTAATCTTCATTTTCGGAAGTCGGAATGGTTTTCGCGATATTTGCTCTTTGGCTTGTTTGATGTGGTTTAAGTATAAATGAGTGTCGGCAAGTGCCACGACAAGGTCTTTGGGTTTGTAGCCCGTTACCTGAGCTACCATCATGGTTAAAAGGGCGTAACTTGCAATGTTAAATGGAAGGCCCAGGAAGGTATCAACAGATCTTTGGTACATCATACAGGAGAGTTTTCCTTTTGAGACGCTAAACTGATACATTACATGGCATGGGGGAAGTGCCATTTTGGAAATTAGCGGTGCATTCCAGGCGTTTACAATAAGTCTCCTGCTTCCTGGGTTTTTCTTTATTTCAGAAATTACCCACGATAATTGGTCTATTCCGGAGAAGTTTCTCCATTGGACTCCGTAGAAAGGACCGCACTCACCCCATTTTTTAGCAAAGCTTACACTACCGATGATTTTTTCTATGAATATTTCTTTTTGCTCGAGCCATCTTTGGCTGTACATAGGAAACTTTTTTTCCAACCTGTTTGTTTTCAAATAGTTTTGGTATGGCCATTCATTCCAGATGTTTACACCGTTTTGTACAAGATATCTGATATTGGAATTTCCCGAAATCATCCACAGAAGTTCGTAGATAATACCTTTGGTAAACATCTTTTTAGTAGTGAGTAAGGGGAACCCCTTTGAGAGATCAAAACGAAGTATTCTCCCAAAAACTTTTTTTGTGCCCGTCCCGGTTCTTTCGTGTTTTTCAATTTCTCCGTTTTCGATAATATCGGAAAGCAGTTTTTGATATTGCAACATGTTTTCTTTTCAGATATATAATAGCAGAAATGGAAAGAGAAAAGCCCTGTGGAAAATTTGTAGTTTTTGAGGGGGTTGGGGGATCCGGTAAAACTACTCAAATAAAAAAAGCCGATGAGTATTTAAAAGAAAAAGGTTATGAAGTCGTTGTTACCAGAGAACCTGGAGGGGTGGAAGCTTCTGAAATAATTAGAAATCTCATCTTCAAACTTAAATCCGAAGGAGTCGCAAATGCGGATCATCAAATGGCATTATTTTTTGCTTCACGCAAAATCTGGCTTGATACACTTGTAAAACCGGCAGTGGGGAAAGGAAAAGTTGTTTTATCGGACAGATTTGATACTTCGACAAATGCGTATCAAGGTTATGCAGAGGGTGGAAATAAAGAAACAATAAAGAGGTTCAGTGAAATAATCAGCGAGGGATTTGTCCCTGATGCCGTGATACTTCTTCGGGTTTCCGCTAAGGTTGCAATGGAGAGAAAGTCTGACAAAGAAGGGGACCCTTTTGACAGTGAAGGCAGTGAATATTTCCAGAGAATTGTTGACGGATATGATGATATGGCAAAAAATCGCTGGAGAGGAATTAGTTGGTATGTAGTAGACGGGGAGAAGAGTGTTGATGAAGTGTCGAAAGCTATAAATGCTATACTTGATAAAGTGATGTATAGGAAATGATTATGGATAAAATACTCCTACTTATAAATAAAGAAAAGAAAAGGCAAAGCGAAACCCTCACTATGATTCCTTCCGAAAACTACACATACCCTGAAGTAAGAAAAGCAGTTGGATCAGTTCTGATGCATAAGTATGCCGAAGGTCAACCCGGGAGAAGATATTATCAGGGGAATAGTTATGTTGACGAAATCGAAAGACTTTGTGAGGAAAGGGCACTTTCCTCATTTGGACTTTCTTCTGATGAGTGGAGTGTAAATGTCCAACCACACTCAGGCTGTCCTGCAAATTTAGCAGTCTATAACGCGATGTTAAACGTTGGGGACAAGATTATGTCGATGTATCTTCCCGATGGGGGGCATTTATCACACGGCTGGCAATTACCAGACAAAAAAGTGACTTTGGTATCGAAGATATTTAATGTTATGTTTTATAAAGTGGATCCTATAACACGGGTATTTAATTATGAAGATATTGAGAAGCAGGCTCTCAAGTATAAACCTAAGATGATCATCTCCGGAGGTACGGCATACCCGAGGGAGATTGACTACAAAAGGATGGGGCAAATTGCGAAGAATGTGGGTGCTTACTATTTGGCCGATATTGCACACGAGGCTGGATTGATTGCAGGAGGGTCATGTAAATCTCCTTTTCCCTATGCCGATTTTGTTACAATGACAACCCATAAAACTCTTAGAGGACCAAGGGGTGCAATAATCATCTGCAGAAAAGAATTTGAGGAAAGTATCGACTCCTCAATAATTCCCGGCCTCCAGGGGGGACCTCATCTGCATTCAATTGCGGGAATTGCAATTGCTTTGGAAAGAAGCAAAAGCAAAGAATTTAAGAGGTATGCTGATCAAACTGTTAAAAATGCAAGGTTTCTTGCCAAACTTTTTTTAGACAAAGGACTGGATGTGGTGTCAGGTGGAACCGACAAGCATTTGGTTTTAATAGATTTACGTAAAAACGCAACAAATGGTTGGGTAGTAGCGTGGGCACTGGAAAAAGCGGGGATAATTGTTAATCGAAATACCGTTCCCAACGAGACTGCAACACCCTTCTATCCTTCAGGGCTTAGAATTGGAACTCCGGCAATAACTGTCAGGGGTATGAAGGAAAAAGAAATGGAATTAATCGGTGGATGGATTTTTGATGTTATTTCCAAATATTCGAATATTGAAATCCCGGAGAATAAAGATGAGAGAAAAGTATTTATATCGAATTTTTATAAAAGAATTGGTAAAGATAGTTTACTAAAGGATATAAATCGAAAAGTTAAAATCATCTCCAGTCGATTCCCCGTATCTTAACTTTGATATTTTTCTAATCAGACAGTATAATACGTCTTTACTATGGGATTAGAAAGTGAGCGGACCTGGCAAATTACGAATTCTCACGTTCAAATTACAGACAGATGCAATTTTTCTTGTCAACACTGTTGTCAGCAACGAAGGCAGAAAGATATGGCGTATGAAGATTATTGTGAGACTTTAGACTGGCTGGGTGATACAGGAATAAAACATATTGTGATTTTTGGCGGTGAAGTCAGGTTACATCCTTCGTTAAGTAATATTGTTAGAGAAACAAAAAGGAGAGGTTTAAGATCTTCAATCTACACAAATGGTTTTGGTATGAACAACCCCGAAAACACGGTTAGAATCATAAATAATCTTGCTGATATAGGTGTAGATGAAATTATCATAAGCCTGGACGACGGACATAGAAAATACACCAAAGATACAGGTATTGATATTGACTATGATTTTATCGATATGCTCTGTAAATTCAATCCCACAAGGGATGGTATTAATCCAAAAATTCAGATTTTTCGGGCCGGGACTGGTAATTATGTAATCCCGATTGGTCGTGCAAAAAATACACCTTGGGAAAAAAGGTTTTCAGATAAGGATTTACATCTTATTGGACCTGGTTTATTATCGGAGCAGGTCCGTGAAGAAATAAAAGAAGAATTTACTAACTGGATTGGTACATCATCTTTTTCGCACAGTTGTTACTGCGCACCGACAAGATTTATTCGGAATAGGAAGGATAGCCTTGTTATGGGTAATAAACATAATTGGTATCCTATTATAAATACGGACAAGACAATTAATCTTTGTCCGTTTGACATTCTTCCCAGAATTGGAGATGTGGATAATATGAGTGCCGGAGAGGTTTACAATAAGGCAGCCTCAAGTATGTTATACAACACTTTGGCTACAGAAGGGCCTCAGGGGGTGGCTAGATTGGTTTGGGATATTTCAGATAAAAAATTAAAAAAAATATTTGTAGAAAGGACCCCATGTGGCTTGTGTGAAGATCTATCCTCAGGCAACCTTAAAGATTTACAGAATATGATGGAAACTAAAAAACAATAACGGTATGATACTTCAAGAATATGGAAAAGGTGTAAAATCCCTTTGTCGTATATTCCCTGTGGAATAATTTTTGTTTTTCACCTTACATGACAGTATAATCCCCTTACAACTATGGGACTGGAGATGGAGTACCAGCAAAGTGTTAACAATTGCGATATTCAAATTACTAATAAATGTAATTTTTCCTGTACACATTGTTATCAAAGAAGGGGATCTGATGAGATGTCGTTTGACGGTTATGCCCAAGTATTGGATTGGTTGAAAGGTTCGAAAGTAAGGAATGTAACCATTTTTGGTGGAGAAGTCAGATTGCATCGTGATTTGAAACGGTTTGTAGAGGAGACAAATAATCGAGGTTTAGTGCCTACAATCTACACAAACGGCTTTGGAATGAAAGACCCTGAAAGCACGGTAAAAATAATTAACGAGATAGCGGCTATGGGTGTAAAAGAACTTGTAATAAGTACCGATCATCCGCATCGAGAGTATGCCAAAAAAGCTGGTTTTGAGATTGACTACGGGTATCTTAATGAACTTTGTACGTATGGAACTATGTATGACAAAAAGATTAATTATGGTATTAATCTAGACATCGACATTTTCAGAGCAGGGGCGGGTGAATACGTAATCCCTGTCGGACGTGCGAAGAATTTCTCATGGGAGGACAGATTTGAAGATGGTAAAGGTAATAAATTTATTGATTATTTGTTAATAAATGCTACTTACCTGATACAAGAAGAATATCAAAATTGGGGCAACACTGGTCGTTTTTCGCATCAGTGCTATTGTTCCCCGACAAAGTTTATCAGGGAGGCTGGGGAAAAATCCGCAAAAGGTTATCGACATATTTGGTTCCCCTATGTAAATACCGATCGGACTGTTACTTTATGTCCTTTAGACATTCTTCCGAGAATTGGGAGTATTGACAAGATGAGTTTGCCGGAAGTTTACGCAAAAGCAACTTCAAATTTACTGTATAACATTATTTCATGGGGAGGACCACAAAGTATTGCCAGAAGACTTTGGAGTATTTCCGAGAAGGATCTCAAAGAACGGTTTATTGAACGGACTCCATGTGGCATGTGTGAAGATATGGCATCAAGTAATTTTAACGATTTGCAGAAAATGATGGATGATACAATTAACAGGTAAATTGTAATAGTTTCCTAATTGGTTAAAGGGGGGATAGTCAGACAACACGACACAGATTTTGCCAAACCATTCGGTACACAAATAAGAAAGTTAATCTTCTTTGGGTTTTTGGAAATTGTCAAATTTCGCTGCGACTTCCGGATTTATTAATCTCAAAGCATCAAGCCCTTTCATTCGGATGTCAATTGAGTTCACGATATTGTCAACTGCTGCAATGGGAAGCCACGCGTCAATTTCGGTTGCCACTTTTTCTGCCTCTTCTGGTGATGCACCCGCTCTTGTTAACCCGTTGACGATCTTTGTTCTGTCAAAATCTTCAATAGAGCCGTCCTTTTTCTGGACTTTATACATTTTTACGATCACCCCCTTATTGATACCAATTTAAGTTTATCACTAAGAATCAATTTTCTTGTTAATATATGGCAAATATCATAAAATTGGGACCATGACGATATTTTTTGACGGAAGAGAATACGCTCGAAAAAAAGAGGAAATCTTAAAATCTAAAGTGGATGATCTTCGGAAACGGGGGATTATACCAAAGTTGACATCAATAATAATCGGTAATGATGCGGGCAGTATTTTATACCAGAATCTTAAAAAAAAGGCTGCCGAAAGGATCGGTGCAAAACTTGATATATTAAACTTTGATGAGAAAACGAGCGTTAATGAGGTTGTTGATATAATTGAAAAACTTAATGTTGACCCGTTAGTTCACGGGATAATGATACAGCTTCCTCTCCCCACAAAGTTTAAAAAAGACGATAAAGATACCCTGATAAATGCCATCACCAAAGAGAAAGATATTGATGGACTTCGGAAAGATAGTTTATTTCTTCATCCAACTGCGAAAGCTGTCTTGGAAATATTAAATTACGCCATAGAAAAGATACATATGTCTTCAAAAACAGGTCAAAACAAAGTATGTATTGTTGGAGCAACTGGAATGGTTGGTAAACCGTTAACAACAGAATTAAAGAACATGAAGAATAATCAAAATTACAAGAACACATTCGTGCCGTATTTATGTAAATATTTGAGATCAAATTCCTTTGAAATCCTCGAGGTTGATATAAAAACACCAAAATTATCAAATATTACGCGATCGGCGGATGTATTGATAAGTTGTACAGGGGTCTTCGAAATTATTAAAAAAAGTATGGTGAAAGATGGTGTAATCTTAATTGACGTTGGTGCTCCTGTTGGGGATATTAATAAAAGATCCTTTGAAACAGCGTCTTTTGTTTCTCCTGTTCCTGGTGGAGTGGGGCCTGTAACAATATGCTGTTTAATGGAAAATTTGATTTCGAAGTTAAATTGGATATAAAAACGATTTAATATAGGGTATAATATTGCCATGACAGAAAATATATCATTTTGTTCTCCAGAGATTGTGCAACGTAGAATGGAGTGGAATCTTGTGCTCAGGTTAGCTAAAGATTTGTCGGAGGAGGCAAAAGAAGCGAGAATAGATCCCCATCAGATTGTATTGGTTGGTGGATTTGCCACATTTTTACACACAAAAGAGGCTTTGGGTAATAAGGTGGTTAATTTTTGGAGAGGTACTCATGACGTTGATCTTGTGATAACGCAAAGGGGGGGGACTGGGATGCTTTTAGCGGGACTTCAGGAATCGGGAAACTATCAGTATATCGATTCCGCTCGTTCCCATTTTATTAACAAGCAGACGTGGAACATTCAAAATAAACCTAAAGGATATTTGTTGGAAAAACAGCGAGACATTGACATTGACGTCTATTTTTTAGATAAAGATCGCAATAGTGTAGACTTTAATGGCAGATTTATTTCTCCGTATCCGAATAATTTTATAACTGAACCTGTGAATTTGGTCAACATATTAAACGATGGCAAAATAAATAAGATTGCCATTCCTTCAGTTACCGATTTGATATTAATGAAGCTCGATATAATTAAGTTTAGTGCCAAATTACGCGATAAAGATAAAAACGATATTCTTTCACTATTAATGGTCGCTGAAAAACGTGGTTTGACTGGGGTAAATATATTAACAAATACTTTAAAAAATATTAAAGGTGATAATGATAAAAAACTAGCGACCGAAGAACTTAATAACCTCTTCACAAGTGTAATTCAATGTTATAAAAGTGGAAAAATTCCTTTAGACAGAAAGATATTTTTACCGTCTGAAGAGTACATCAGAAAGAGTAGAGATGTTTTAACAAGTGAGAATTTGGGAAAGATGAAAAGGGTCATTAGAAGTTGATTTCCCCAAAGCAAATAATTAGAGTCCTGATATCACGAATGGTGTGTTTTAGATTTTTATTCGCCCGAGCGAAATAATTTGATTTTTCTTTCGAAATGTGCAATTAATACAACATATTTATGAGAATTAATGAACAAAGCAACAGACCTAAACCACCGGTTTCGTTGAGCCAATTAACCGGCAGGTATGGTACCGATGACGATAATGTTTTTTTTCAACCCTGTAGTCGCAATCCCAATGGTTGTAATAAGTTGGGTTCCCCTTGTGGAGGTGCTGCAAAAGAGTATTTATGTAAATTAACTCCCCAGAAGCAAGTTATATGTGGGCAAAGCGCATTAGTTGAATGAAAATAATTGACAATTGTTTTTATTGGGTAATACCTATAAAATACCTACAGAATCACACCGGTTCAGTCTCCTGAAACTGCGAATCGGTGGGTGTATTAAGGAGACAGCTATTTAATTAGATAGTTCCGAAAATTGTATGGGATTTAAAATATCTTTGGAAAAATTACTACAGGGGGGTGCCCATTTTGGTCACCAGGTCCGTCGTTGGAATCCGAAAATGGAGGAGTATATTTATTCCGACCAAAAAGGAATTCACCTGATTGACCTGACAAAAACCAAGGAATGTTTAGATGCAGCACTTGAAGAAATCAAAAAAGTTTCGAAAGAGGGCAAAAAGATTTTAATTGTCGGAACCAAAAAACAGATTAAAGATAAAGTTAGAGACATCGCCAAAGAAGTCGGGATATATTATGTTAACGAAAGATGGTTGGGAGGAACATTGACAAACTTCGAACAGGTGAAAAAATCTGCCGTTAAACTCCAAAAAATGAAGGAAGACTTAGTCGGTGGTAAATATGACAAGTATACAAAAAAAGAAAAGCTTCTTATGGAGAGAGAAATCCAAAGACTGGAGCGGTATTTCTCGGGAGTGAAGGGAATGGACAGTGTTCCCGATCTACTTATAATTTTTGATATCAGAAAAGAGAAAGGTGCTGTAAAGGAGGCAAATTTTAAGGGTGTTGAGACGGTTGCGGTAGTTGACACCAATTGCGATCCGACATCAGTTGATTTCCCCATTCCTATGAATGACGATGCCAAAAATGCCCTCGAATATGTTTTGGACTTAATTAAGGAAGCCGTGCTTGAAGGAAGAGGCAAGTCGGCAAAGGCGGAAAAGTAAAAAAGGTGTCAAAGTAATATGAAAATATCTGTTGATTTAATTAAAAAACTTCGTGAAGAAACAGGGGCTCCAGTAATCAGGGTTAAGAAAGTATTGGAAGAGCAGAAAGGTAATGAAAAAAAAGCCACAGAGATTTTGAAGAAGGAAGGTTTTGAAAAAGCAGAAAAAAGGGCCGGGAGAGTAACAACGGCGGGTATAGTTTCATCGTATGCTCACCACACACAAAAAGTTGTCGGTATTGCGGAGATATTTTGCGAAACCGATTTTGTAGGTCGAAATGAACTCTTTCAACAACTCGGGAGGGATTTGGCAATGCAGGTTGCGTCAATGGGTGAGAAAGATTTTGAAAACCAGGAATTTATTAAAGATCCTTCAAAGAAAATCCTTGATCTCATCAAAGACGTTATAAGTAAAACCGGTGAGAATATTAAACTCGGAAGAGTAATGAGAATTGAGCTTGGGAAATAATCTCCTTGAATTTCCTCCCTCAATGCAACTATAATCTGTTTAGTTATGGATGAAGCCTCAATCCGCTCCAAAATGTCACAGGCGTTAAGTGCCGTTGTTGCTGATCTGGGATCTCTTCGTACAGGCAAAGCAAGCCCTGCTTTGGTTGACGACTTAAGTGTTTCTGTTTACGGCGGACAACAGAGGTTAAAGATCAAGGAATTGGCAACGGTTTCCTCACCGGATTATCAGACTCTGGTTATCGACCCATGGGACAAATCAATAATCGGGGAGATCAGACAGGGAATATTGGCCGCAAATGTCGGAATGAATCCATCAATTGATGGGCAGATAATCAGGATTTCTTTTCCCCCAATGACCACGGAGGATAGGGAAAAATATACAAAACTATTAAGCGCAAAGCTGGAAAACGGAAGGATTGCCATACGCCAAATCAGGCAAGATGGAATGCATGAAATTAAAAAAGGATTTGAAGAGAAAATCCTTTCCGAAGATGAGAAATTTGCCGATGAGAAAAAACTTCAGGAAATTACGGACGAATTTGTCGGAAAAATTGACGAAGTAGGGGAGAAAAAGAAGGAAGAATTGCTCCAGGTCTGATTGTACTTTCCTCTGCAAAAGTATTATACTTCCGGGCAATGAGTGAGAGATCAAGTGCTACTGGGGTTTTGGAACGTCTTCATGGGGGTTTGGATACTTTTTGCCGAAGATGTGTTGATGGAATGCCATCAAATAATGCGGAAAATATTCCAGACGAAAACGGAGGGTCAGGTTGGTTTAACAGATACTTGGCAACAATGGCGTATGAGATTGGTATCGCAATTCCCCTCGGAGTGGCGCTGGTTTCGCGGGAAATTGTCATTTTGCTCGAGGATCTGACTCCAAATAAAAAAGACAGTTCGAATAAATAGGATATTTTCAATTTAAAAACTTTGTAGTTTAATATCACGGCAGTAGCGATATTGATTCTTCATTATTCCTATGATTTTTTTTAAATATAATTACTTGTTGCAATGGGCTGTCTACTCTATACTTACATGACATGTTATTGTATTTAATTGTCTTTTTAGGAGTTCTTTCCTTGCTTGTGCTTGTTCATGAATTTGGGCACTATATCGTTGCTAAAAAGAACGGTGTTTGGGTAGAGGAGTTTGGCATAGGATATCCTCCGAGAGTTTGGAGTAAGAAATATGGCGAGACATTGTATTCGGTAAACCTCCTTCCGTTGGGTGGTTTTGTTAGGCTTCATGGAGAACAGACGGAAGACGGGGTTACAAAACCGAAACGGGCATTTGTTAACAAAAGTAAAAAGGTAAGGTTTCTCATACTTGCTGCGGGAGTATTTATGAACTTTCTTTTGGCAGTTTTCTGTTTTGCGATTTACTACGGTTTTTCCGGTGTACCAAGGGAAAGCGACAAAGTTATTATATCCGGTGTTGTCGGTGGTGGGCCCGCTGATCAGGCGGGTATTAAGGCCATGGATGTGGTTTTGGCGGTAGATGGAGAAAAAGTCTACAGCATGAATGATTTTTCGAAGTTAATTTCCCAAAAGAAGGGAAGTGAGACAAGTATTGAATTGTTATCAGAAGGAGAAAGTGTCTCAAACGATATTAAAATTATTCCTCGTGTAGACGTTCCTGAAAATGAGGGTCCGCTGGGGGTGTTTATAACCCAGACGGAAATTTATTTTGCACCTGTATGGCAAAGGCCGTTTTTGGGGATTTATTACGGATTTAAGGATGCAATCTTTTGGGGAAAACAGGTGTTATTTGGTCTTTATGCGATGATTATAAACATATTTAAAGGGCAGGTTCCCAAAGATATTGCGGGACCGGTTGGAATCTTTGCAATAACAACAGAAGTTGCGAAAGTAGGGATACTTCCTCTTATAAATTTCATTGGTATATTTTCGGTAAATTTGGCGGTTGTTAACTTCCTTCCTTTTCCGGCCCTGGACGGTGGAAGATTCCTTTTTATCATTCTTGAAAAAATTTTCGGCAAGAAAGTTCTCCCGAAAGTTGAAGCGGCGATTCACGGCGCGGGAATGCTATTACTGCTTTCGCTTTTTGTTATGGTTACTTTTATTGAAGTAAAAAGGTTAATCGTTGCGGGGAGTTTGGAAGGTTTTTTGGAAAGTACCTTTAAATAAGCTTAGCGGGGGTAGGCATGTACACACTTTATGCACCCTGCTTCATCACATTGTTCTGTAGAATTATACTCATCTATACTTCGAAGATCGGTGGTGTCCGATTCGATATGAGCACCTAGGACTAGACTGCCTTTGGAACAATATAGAATACTATCACCCACACCCTTAGAGGCAAATATCTGTGGACAAGTGACCATGTTTCTGTGAGGATCTAGGGTTGTGGCCACCGTTGCAATTTCTCGCTTGGAAAAATAACAACCGCTTGGGCCGGTGCATTCTATCGCAACAATATTACCCACTCTTTCATTCATATTATTTGCTATAATTCAAAATAATCCAAAATTAAAATTTATTATACGATCAATATTACATAAGTCAAATGAGGCAGTCAATAATTTTTCCTAAGACAAGAAAAGATGCTCCAAAAGACGCAGAAAGCGTCAATCACAAACTTTTGGTTAGAGGTGGATTTATAGATCAGTTGATGGCAGGATCGTGGACACTACTTCCGCTTGGTTTTAGGGTAGTTCAAAAAATTATCAACATTATTCGTGAAGAAATGAATGCAATCGGAGGGCAGGAGCTTCTGATGCCTTTAATGCACCCCAAAGAGATTTGGAATGAAACGGGAAGATGGGAAAGCGCATCTGAAGTGATGTATCAGTTAAAAGACTCCCGTGAGAAAGAATTTGCACTTTCTTTCACCCATGAGGAAATTGTGATGGATCTTCTGCGCAAACATATCAATTCTTATAATGACCTTCCTGTTGCGGTATATCATTTTTCCACAAAATTCCGAAACGAACCGCGCCCAACGGGGGGAATTTTAAGAGGCAGGGAATTTTTAATGAAGGATTTGTACAGCGCTCATGCGACAGAGAAAGACCTGATGGAATATTATGAGAAAGTATCCGATGCATATATGAAAGTATTCAAACGAATCGGATTTGAAACATATATTACCGAAGCCGCAGGTGGAGTTTTTACGGAAAATCACACGCGCGAGTATCAGGTACTAGCCGATGCGGGAGAAGACACGATCTATATTAATAAAAATACAAATAAAGCAATAAACAAGGAGATATTTGACGGAAAAGCTGAAGAATATGAGGAGAAAAGATCAATTGAGGTAGGAAACATTTTCCCTTTTGGCAAAAAAAAATACGCCGAAAGGATGAATGTATGCTATACCGATAAAGACGGAAATAAGAAGCTGGTTCATTTCGCGAGTTATGGTATTGGAGTATCCCGTCTTTTGGGTACGGCAGTTGAGGTTTTTAATGATGATAAAGGAATTATTTGGCCAAAGGCAATAGCGCCGTTTGACGCCCACTTACTTGAGCTTAGAGCGGAAGAGCGGAAGAGCAGGAGAGCGGAAGAAATTTATAATAAATTACAAAATGGTGGTATAGAGGTTCTGTGGGATGATAGGGATGTAATGGCTGGTGAAAAATTTGCCGACGCGGATCTGATTGGGATTCCTGTAAGATTAGTGGTTTCTGATAAAACTGGAGACATGGTTGAATGGAAAGAAAGAACCTCAGATAAAGTTGAAATGTTGTCACTGGATGACGTCATAAAGAGATTTCAGGAAAAGAAAGACTAAAAACCTGCTTGGGACTTACCGCTTAATTGTGAAAAAGAAAACAAAAGTATTAGTTATCGGGGGAGGAACGGGTACTTTTACGGTTTTGACTGGACTTAAAAAATACCCTGAGCTTGAATTGTCTGTTGTTGTATCCATGATGGATGATGGGGGCAGCAATAGGGTTATTAGAGACGAGTTTGGACTTCTTCCGACATCGGATATAAGGCAATGTATCGTAGCTCTTTCGGAAGAAAAGCCGGGCGATCTTCTGCGCAAGCTTTTTACTTACCGTTATAATTCCGGAACAGGTATAGCGGGAATGACCTTTGGAAATCTTTTTATGGCCGCTCTTGCTGATATTTACAAAGATCAGGACTTGGCAATTCAAAAGACTTGTGAGTTTCTAGACGTCAAAGGAAATATTTTTCCTGTTACATTTGATAAGACGCATCTGGTGGCCAGATATGAGAATGGGAAACAGGTAATGGGAGAACATATCATTGATGAGCCTGACAGCGAACTGGCTAAATATAAAATAGTCGAACTTGAAGTATTTCCCGAAAGCAAACCCAACCCAAAGGCTTTAAAACAGATCTCAGAAAGCGACTGTATCGTTTTTGGTCCGGGCGATCTTTATACAAGTGTGTTACCGAATATTTTGATACCGGGTGTCGCAAATTCCATAAGAAATTCAAAAGCAAAAAAATTATTTGTAGTGAACCTTATGACCAAGCATGGCCAAACGGATAATTTTAAAACATCCGATTTTGTGTTTGAACTCGAAAAATATTTGGGAAAGGGAATGATTGACTATGTTCTTGTAAATAAAACTAAAAATTTTCCCCCGGGTATACTTGAAAGATATAAAACTGAGAAAGCTCAGCCCGTAGAGGACGATTTAAAAGAGACAAAAACAATGAAGGTGATAGTTAGGGACTTTGTGTCCAATAATGTCTACGAGAAAATATCAAGCGACAAATTGAAAAGAAGTCTTATAAGACACGATCCGGATAAACTCGCTTTTGCAATATTATCCGTTTTAAAGTAACCTTTATCTTCTTGTGTAAATATTTTTACTTTTATATACTGACCATGATGGACGATTGTATTTTTTGCAGGATAATAAAGGGTGATGAGCAGACAAATATTGAGAAGGAAACCGATCGTGTTGTTGTTGTTGAAGATGCACGACCCATCGCCCCAATACATTTATTAATCATCCCAAAGCAGCATATAAAAGATATCAGGGAAGCAGAACCTTATTTGTGGGATGACATAAGAAAAGTTGTAACAGAAATAGCTTCAGAAAAAAAATTGTCCGGCTTTCGTATTACCACTAATGCAGGTGATGCAGCCTTGATTCCTCACATGGTGATACATTTGCTTGCAGGAATTACCAGTGACAGATCTATTTAAAGTTGTGATAAAATCTTCATATATTATGAGTACAGACTGTATTTTTTGCAGGATTGTGAAAGGTGAATTACCATGTCACAAGGTATGGGAAGATGAAAAGCATTTGGCTTTTCTGTCAACATTTCCAAACACCGAGGGGTTTTCAGTGGTCGTACCGAAAAAACATCTTCCTTCGTATGCTTTTGAAAACAAAGATACGGATTTGTGTGATTTAATAATTGCTACAAAAAAAGTTGCTCTCTTACTTGATAAGTATTTTGATGACGTTGGTAGATGCGGTATGTTTTTTGAGGGTTTTGGTGTTGATCATTTGCACTCCAAACTATTTCCTATGCACGGCACTTCTAATATGAAGAATTGGGTTCCGATTGAAAGTAATATTCCAGAAGTATATTTTGACAAATACCCGGGTTATTTATCATCGCATAATGCTAGGAGGGCTGATGATGAAACACTGTCGAAACTTGCAGAAAGAATTAGACAAAAAGCGAAATAAATTAAAGAATGTGAAGATTTAAGTATCTGATGGGAAACTTTTAATTTGGTAGTTAGTTACGAGTACTTTCTACGTATTTACTGATAGTTATTATTTATTATCGAGTATTATAATTATTAATGATCAAATCTAAAATCAACGGACAAATAGGAGAAGCATTGAAAGCTCACGACGAACTCCGTTTAACGACACTTCGTATGCTCTCAAGTGCTTTAAATTACGAGTTTATTGCAAAACAACACGAGCTTTCCCAAGATGAAGAGATTGCGGTTGTGAGGCGTGAGGTTAAAAAAAGAAATGATGCGGTTGAGTCATACAAGGCAGTTTTAGACAAAGACCCTGCTCATGTTCAGGAAAAGATCGACAAAGAGTTAGCAGAAACAGTCATTTTGAAAGAATATTTACCTCCCGAAATGGATGAAACAGACCTTAAAAAAATTGTTGATGATGCAATTACCGAAACTTCAGCTGAGGGGATTAAAGATATGGGAAGGGTTATCGGTCTTGTTAAAGGAAAAGTAGGAATGGCAGCCGACGGAAGCCGGATTGCACAGATGGTTAAAAAGGCATTGACTGATGAGTAATTGGTGAGGTCGGCCTCTTCTGCCTTCCAGTTCTGGCAACAACACTCAGGGGAAAGTGCCTTCTTAAATATGATTAAAGTCTACGTCAAAAAACAGGGAAATTTTGCGGTATCGTCTTTGAAAATAAAAAAGTCGTTAAGTGAACTATTTTTGAAAGAAGGGATAGTATCAGAGGCCGATGTAAATGTTGCGATTGTGGGAGAGGGGCAAATGGACAAACTCGGAAAGAAATATCTTTCCAAAAACGAGCCGCTTCACAATGTTTTGTCTTTTGTCGAGTCGGAAACGGGTGGGGGTTTTATTACTCCACCGGATCAAATATTACATCTTGGTGACATTATTGTTTGTTACCCGAAGGCCGCTCATGAAGCAGGTGAGGAAGGAGTATTGGTTGAAGAAAAAGTTATTGAACTAATTGAACATGGGGCATATCATTTACTGGGAAAACACCACGAATAGAAAGATATTATGACAACGCTTTATCTTAAATACCGTCCGCAAAAAATTAGTGAGCTTGATCTTAAAGACGTTCGCGAAATGCTTTCGAAGATTGTTGCCAAAGGTGATATTCCGCATGCATTTTTGTTTGAAGGACCAAGAGGATCCGGAAAAACATCGGCCGCAAGGATTATGGCAAAGGTTATAAATTGCGAAAATTTGTCAAAAGACAATGAGCCCTGCAATAAATGTGATCAGTGTATTTCAATTACCAAAGGAACTAATATTGATGTAATAGAACTGGATGCGGCATCCCATAGGGGAATTGACGATATAAGACTCATTAAAGATTCGGTGAAGCTTGCCCCGGCCAGAGCCAATAAAAAGGTATACATCATCGATGAAGCGCACATGTTAACAACCGAGGCATCAAACGCGCTTCTGAAGACTCTTGAGGAGCCGCCGGAGCATGTTGTTTTTATACTGGCAACAACCAATCCGGAAAAGCTAATCGATACCATTAAATCCAGAACAGTAAGGGTAGTATTTAAAAAAGCAACAACTTCTGAAATTGTAAAATCTCTCGAGAACGTACTGGAAAAAGAAGGAAAGAAATTTGACAGTGCTGTATTGGAGCTTGTGTCCAAAAGCGTTGATGGGTCGTTTCGTGACGCGAAAAAACTTCTTGAAGAACTTCTTGTAAAAGATGCGGTTGGAGATTTGAGTAAAGCACAGGAATATATTTTGAGTAAATCCGAGTTTGACGTCGAAGATCTTTTTGACGTTTTGTATGCAAAGGATTTAAAGGCAGGTATTGCACTACTAAGTAGGGCAGAAAATGCGGGTGTATCGGTTAAGTCGGTCATGAATCAAATTGTGGGAAAACTAAAAAATTTTCTTTTTTCGGTAGTAGAATTTCAGAAAGACCCTTCAAACAAATTCGGAAAAGATGAAGTTTTCAAATTAACCACTGTTTTTGTCAAATATTGGAAAAAATATCAAAATGATATTTCCGAATATTTACCGCTTTACTTAGCAATTGTTAAGTGGTGTGACAGTGATGAACATAAATCCGGTAATATGGGTCATATTAAAGATAATGGGGAAATAAATGACTCTACAAATGACACCAAAGACGATCCTTTAGAAGGCAAAAATAATGACCAAAAAACACTCTCTGAGGATGTAAATATTGAAAGTATGGCTCTTTCCGGGAAAAAGATTTCTGATGATATCTGGAGGGAAGTGCTTGTTAAAGTCAGATGTAAAAATGCATCAACAGAGGCACTTCTTCGTGCATCGAGGCCTGTTGATTTTGACGGGAAAAAATTAATATTGGGAGTTTTTTATAAATTCCACAAAGAAAAACTGGAAACACTTTCCCACAAAAAATGTCTCGAGGAAACTCTAAAGGATGTTGTGGGAGACAATGTAAAAGTTGAATGTTTCTTGGCCGAGCAACC
>CAZSNC010000008.1:0-29181 GCA_964608405.1 uncultured Gammaproteobacteria bacterium
CTCCAATTTCTGTCAATTATATAGAAATTAAGATGATTTTAATGGGGACGTGTCACTAGGGGGTTGCGATTGGATTTAGAACTTACGAGATAAAAAGTGAAGAAATTGAAAGTATAGACTTTAACGGAATAATAAACGACGACAGTGAAGCATTGGGTGGAATAAATAAAGTACATTTCGGATTATTGTTTACGGTTAATATACATGGCGATGCACAGATAAAGGAAAAAGAAAAGTTTGAAGACGGGAGAATGCTTTCTTTGGAACAATTAAGGTCGATGAAAAATACCAACTGGGAGACCTGGAGTGATATTGTCCTCAAAGAGTATTTACTGAAGAAAAGCAGTTAAACACCCGATGTTCTTCAGAGTACAATTTATTGATCCTCAGTTAACCTAAATTTTCCTGCTGTCGTATGCCCAGTGAAGTAAAGCTTGGCGTTGTTTTCTTCTGCAGGACTCATCATATGGCAGGCAGTTATTTTTTATTTGTACCACATGCCGTTTCATCGCCAACCAACGTTTTATTTGTCTATCATCATCCTCATGACGTCTCCCCATATAATATCTGCAATACCACTGAAACCAACCCCTTGGATCATCGGGATGAATCCAACCTTTCTTTTGCCACACAGACAGTGGCTGGCTTGCATTCACTTTAAAATAGTTCAGGTTTGCATCATGTTTCTTGGAGCAAAGTTTAACTCCGGTAAACCAGTCATGAGGAAACTCACTGACGCAATCAGTCATATATTTACCGCCAAAAACACCTAAAGAAAGCATTTGTTTCGGGGTCAACTGAGGTTCAAACCTACTGTCGAAATTCTTACCAACAGGCTCTGTTAAATAGTAAATATAACTTACCTGCATCTTGTCGTTAACGACAATTTTTTTTGCGTTCATTTACGTCTTGGCGGCAGAGGAAAAAAAACACTCGTTCTCTTTTTATAATCTTCAAAATCCGCTCTTCCTTCATACTTCTTTTCCAAGAGCGGTATTCCCGATACAAAAAGTATAAGTATTGTAATTGTTAACGGTCCGACAATCGTAAAAAACGCCCCCTGTATAGAAAGTGAGATTAAATAAATTCCCCACCACTGCATGACTTCTCCGAAATAATTCGGATGGCGGGAATAACGCCAAAGCCCCTCCTCCATCAACTTGCCTTTATTTGATGGGTTTGAAATAAATTCCTTCAATTGTCTATCTCCTGTACTTTCAAAATAAAACCCGATAATCCACACCAATAATCCCATTACAGTCATCGCATCAATACTTCCTGATAATCCACGGTTTATGAATATAACCGGTTGGGAAATGAGAAATAAAAATATTCCCTGAAGTATAAAAACCTGGAAGTAACTTCTCAGATAAAAATTCTTCCATTCTTCTCTCCACTTTAAGTATCGCGGGTCCTCAGGTTTTCCTTTATTGCGGCGGTATATGTGGATTGCAAGACGAAATCCCCAAACCGAAACAAGAGTATTAACCAGTAACCCCTTAACCGAAAATCCAAAAATGAAAAATGACAACCAGGCCATTAGAACAAATCCCAAACCCCACGCGATATCGGCAACGTCATTTCTTTTCTTAATAAGCGAAACAACAAACCAAAATGACACATAAAGAAGAAGTGTTACACCGAGGATTAAGTAATTGTTCATAGACCGAATTTAACGGCAATAAAGTAGGAAACGACTGACACCGACGCGGATAGAACCATTCCCCAAACAAGATCGACAACCGTTACCAGTATCGGCCAGTCCTTTACTGTTGCAAGATTGGTAAGGTCGTATGTAGCATATGAAACCAATCCAAATAAAGCACCCGCAAAAAGTGCCTGTGTCCACATCTTTTTTTCAAGAGCAGGAGTAATCACAAAAACAATCAACCCCGAAATAAAAATCAGATAAAATATCAATGCTGCAACAAAATTGGGATTTTTCGCCATCAGATATCCCAAGTGCTTCGCATAAAAGTCTTTTGCAATCAATGTCAACCATACGGCATCAATCCCTAAAAATACCGGAAGTGTAATCAGAAATAATTTTATAAACATTTGAGGCGGAATAATTTACTCCCCTTTAGGCAAACTTTCGCACGGCACACCGTCTTTGTTTGCATCAAGTCTGTTCACATCTTTGCTAACCCCTCCCGTTTTGTCATAAAATTTTTGTGCCTCTAATTGAGTTGAAAAATCATCGCAGTTATATTTATCAAGAGTCTTACCTTTAGTGGCGTCGCTGGTAACATTTCCGTCTTTGTCATAATACATCACATTCCCACTTTCATCTCTTGCTACCTTGGACTCCTCAAGAGAAGACCCACTAAAAAGCTTTCCCAGATCAAAATCGTTATTACTAACCTCAAGACCGAACGCCCCTGCTAATATTGCAAGAATGACAATAAGGATAGGTTTCGCAACCTTTTTGGTATTTCCTGATGCATCTGCAAGCGGTTTAAATTTCGGAAGTGCCATATTTAAAAAATTAACTAACTGAATACAACATATACGCCACAATCAAAATCAATACAATAATTACTACTAAACGCACTGTTTTATTACCGGTAATATTTTTCATTAAGTAATTACAATGTATACAATATCTAATAAGAAGTAAAGATCTTGTTTTCATTAAAGTAAAAAGTTACATACAATTTCCATATGCGTTATCATATGCTTAGTTTCGAATTTTCGAGAACAAATAACTCCCTATTCCCAGAAACTCAAACGTCACAACCGACAAGATTACAAAATCGGTGTAAATCGGAATATTTGATACCCCCGTCAATACCCTACGAAGACCATCCATACCATATGTCAATGGATTAAACCTGGTAAATACATATTGCTTGAGGCAGTTCTTTTGCAGTTACTTCTTTAAACCAAACTCCTGGGTCTTATCTTCCACAGCCTTAACTTCACCATGATATAGCTTATGAAGCGGATTTTCCTTATCGGCATCCTGTCTTTGTGTGTACACCCCCAAATACGAATGTTCCAAAACCACCCTGTCCACTGCCTTTACAGGTGTCTCCTTTTGATCTCTTTCCATAATCAGATATTAATAGATATTTATTCTCAATCACTCTCAAAAATCACTATCAATAGATGTCGCGAAGTATTGGGTATATATTAAATGAAAACATGACCTCTATAGACTATAATTACTAATTGCCTTTGAGAAGGAAAGAAAGATAGTAAAAATATGAGTGATGTTTATGTTAGCCAGGATAAAACGATACTGAATATCCCTACTCAGAAAAATACATACAGGAAAAACGTTCCCGAAACAAAAGATCCAATAATTCAAACCATAGACTATAAGGGGAATCTCAATCCATATATTCATACACTCATTGCAGAATATTCTCAGGAACTTATCCGTTCAAAAAGAGATTACACCCCAATACATGTTGATGAAATCGCATCTAAGCTTGCCAAATTTTACGAGAAAATCCGAAAAGTAATTGATTGGAAAGACGATAACGTACTAAGAAGAAGTGCAATCGAAAGAATCTTGAAAAGAATATTGTTTCCAAAACTTGCCGGTTTTTCTATAAATAATTTTAATTCCGATTATTTGGCTGAAATGATTACCATGGAATTGATTCGGGGTGGTCATCTTCCAAATCATACAATTTCAAAAGAGCATACGGCAACTGCCTCCGGTGCACTGCGAAAGTATTTGTACTTTTTGGAATATGTAACGAACGAGAGATCATTTAAGGTCAAGCAAAAATCAAATCTCACAACATTTATACTCGAGATTGCCGCTTGTGAAATAGAAGAGATTTTAACAAACCCATTTAAAGAAAAAGGGGTTACAAAAGCAATGGCGGAGATTCTTAGCGAAAGGATTTCTATATTACCGGAAAAATCCCTAAATCCCAAAGAAAAACTGAGGCTGATTAAAATATCTACACAAAGAATATTGTATGACCTTGATGATAACTATATTATCTACCAGCTACTAAAAGAAACTTATCCCTACTGGCAAGAACCAAGCGATGGGCAAATCGAAGAGTTGTCTAAAATGGTTTTCTCCTGGTGGAAAAATGGTTATGAAAAAATAAACAGCCCCATAAATAGAAAATTTGACACTGTGGCAGAGAAAATTGATACGGTATTTATGCTCTTGGATGATGTTTTGGAAAAAATAAAAAATAAACCAAAAGAAATTCCCGAGATTTTTGAAAATAAGGAAGAGATCCAAAAACTTATGACGGAAGCTTACGAAGCACGTTATAAAACGCTTAAAAAAAGACTTGCACATTTGGCGGTATTTTCCACCCTATCCGTATTCTTATCAAACTGGGTAACTTTTTATATCATCGAAGTTCCAATGGCAAAGATTTTTTACGAGGGATTTAATTTGTTTGCCGCAATATCCGACTTTTTAATACCGACATTTGTCATGTTTTTCTTAATTATCATTATTAAGCCGCCAAGAAAAGAAAATCTTCAAAAAGTAATTAATTTCTCTTTGGGTTTGATTTATAAAGACGAGGGACGGGAAAATTATCAAATAAAAATTGACGATAAAAAACACAAACTTTTCAATTTCTTCATGACGATAATGTATATTATTACTACCTGGATTGTTTTTTCCGGAATAGCTTATATTTTCTATATCGCACAACTTCCGATAACCTCCGTTATTTTTGACACTTTCACAATTGCCCTAACAGTCTTTGCTGCAGTTGTCGTCCGAAATCAATCCCGTGAATTAAATGTTGACGAAGACAGAAACTTCCAGGATTTTTTCCTGGACATCATCACACTACCTATCGCAAAAGTCGGCTCCGTGTTGGCAAAAAAATGGAAAGAATACAATGTTGTTGCAATATTCTTCAATTTCGTAATCGAAACACCACTTGCCGCTATTTTAGATTTCATTCAAGGATGGAGTGAATATCTCAAGGAAAGAAAGTCGGAATTACATTAAATAATGAAGCGAAAATTACCCTTTACATTCAAGCAGTTTAGAAGCATTTATTCAAAAGTCCCGCGTCTTTGTGTTGACTTGGTAATTAAAACTAACAAAGGATATTTACTTACCCTACGCAAGAAAAACGGTTACGAAGATCAATGGCACCTACCCGGAGGAACTGTTTACTACCGGGAGGGTGTAAAAAAGGCAGTCGAAAGGGTTGCTCAGGAAGAATTGGGAATAAAGATGTCGATCAAGAAATTCCTGGGCTACCTGGAATATCCAAGCGAAGTAAAAGAAAGAGATTTTGGACATACCATTACTTTAGTGTTTCTGTGTGGGACAAACCGATTAAATTTTAAACTTGACGACCAGACAGAAAAAGCAGAATTTTTTAAAAAACCTCCTAACAATACTATTATCGAGCAGAAGAAATTACTAAATAAAATCACCAACAACGAGGTGATTAACAAATAACATAAGTAAAATTTATCATAGATACGAGAGATCCAAGTGTGGAATTATTCCTCCTCCCCCTCTTCCGGTGGATTGTTTAACATCTCTACATATTCACAGTCCGGACATTCAAAATTTGGGCTTCCGACAATATTTGAAATTAGTGTAAATGTATTATGAAATAGACTGAATGAATCCATTCCCTGCCTAAGCATTGCAGGCACTCGATATTTAGGATAATTTTCGGCCCTGTCAATCGTTGAGGCACAAGACACCATCGTAAGCCCGTATAATGGCGGAATTTGACACCTAACACAAACGTTTCTATCTTTCATGCAAGGGAAGTTAAATCCTTCCAACCGATAAGTGTATTCTATTACACCCCCCGTAGATGTCCATATGTAAATTATTCTTTCTTGCAATGCTTCGCTATAATAAAGGCAGAAATGACCCCAAATAGGACATTGAGGTATTTTTCGTTCTTTGTAAAGAAAATCCCCGACTTGTCCGGAAAAGAAAGACAAGTACTTCTTTCAAGGCTTCGGAAAAAGACTCTCATTGTTATAGCAAAGTCCTTCGGTGTTACCGAAGGGAGGATAAGACAAATTGAGAAAGAGGCAATAAAAAAAATAAAAAGCAACCACCACCAACTTGCTTTATTTAAAAAAATTTCCTGAATTAGTCGAGGTTGAATTTGGTTTTACGTACAAGCTTTGCCACAAAAATAATTTGCCGTAACTCCCCATCCGGTCCTTCATATTCACTAAAACCAGTCTTCTGCTGATATGTCTGCAGATATGAAGAGAGTGCTTCTTTTGCCTCTCTCAGTTCCGACTTAAGCGTTTTCAATTTTTCGTTTAGCTCCCTTCCGTTTGTGGTATCGACAAGTTCCTTCTTCTTCGCCGTCTTAATTTTAGCCGCCTCTTTCGCTTTTAAATCAAGCTCGGCATACTCCAAATCGGCATCGAGAAGTGATTCAAGCATTTCCTTAACCGGTTTAATATCTCCTTGGAGTTTGTCTATTTTGGCGATATTTGCATTTATCAAATTTTCTATATTTTTCAGATCGTCCAGTGGGCTTATGGTTGTATCGGAAGACGACTGTTCTTCAACAATTTCTGCGTCAATTACATTTTCCTGTTTTGCTTCTTTCTTTTGTGCACTATCCATAGATTATCGTTTATAGAGTGTAGTTATTTTGTCGATTTTAGGCAAGAGGAAGAAAATACGCTACAGGTACTATTATTAAAAACAACACATGAGATGATATCATAGGTAATCATGAATGAACCTCAATTAAGGGATAAATATAATGCAACCTGGCTGTCCCACAGTAGCATTAACGATTTTCTCAAATGTCCAAGACTCTATTATTTACACAATAAATACAAGGACCTGCGGACAAATCATAAAGTCGCGATAATTACACCACCTCTAACCCTGGGGCAGGTTGTTCATTCGGTTATCGAATCACTTTCCGAAATTCCGACAGAAGAAAGGTTTACCGTCTCACCAATCGAAAAATTCGAAGAAGCATGGAAAAAAGTATCGGGGCCGGTTGGAGGATTTGAAACTGCCGAGCAGGAAAATATCTATCGTCAAAGAGGATTGGACATGATAAATACAATCATCGATTCCCCTGGTCCGCTTCTTAACAAAGCAATCAAACTTAAGTCTGAAAACAACCTTTCCAGTTACTGGTTTTCCGATAATATCATCCTTTGCGGAAAGGTTGACTGGATTGAGTATTTACCCAAGTCGGATAGCATTCACATTATCGATTTCAAAACGGGAAAATACGAGGAGGAAGAAGGCTCACTTCAACTTCCTATATATTATCTTCTTACAAAAAACCTGCAAAAAAGAAAAATCAAGAAAGCCAGTTACTGGTATTTGAACAACAAGAAAGGAATGGTTGAAAAACAACTTCCAAACGAAGATGAGGCGATAGAAAAAATATCCAAAATTGGAGAAAGAATTTCCCTTGCCGCAAAACTGAACCATTTCAAATGTCAGTCAAACGGATGTCGTCACTGCTATCCATACGAAAGAATTCTAAAAGGTGAAGGTAAGTGGGTTGGAATAAGCGAGTACAACCAGGATATCTATGTTCTTAAAAAACCTACGCCTGAAATCTGATTTCCTTCTAAGAAATAAGCAGTTTAATAAAATACAAAAGTATTAAGTGTAAAGGGTAAAAGGCATAAAAAAGATATTTGATACCCCTGCCTTTCTTGTTGTTATACAGTGCGATAATAAATATCGAAACAACCGACACCAGTTCGAAAATGTTAATGTATGACACTCCGATCATTCTTCCAAGAAATCTGTTTATATATAAAGGAACAAGAAAAAACACAACCGTAAGAGCAAGATAGGCAATACCCATCACCAGGTTGTTATTATATAACATATAAAAAACAATAACGCTTATTACCCCAAACGCCTGATAATCCATTTTTAAGACAAACGCAAGAAGAGCCGCACAGATAATTACAAAAAGCTTTGATAATAAACTTTTTGTTTTATTCAAAAGTATTATTGCCGACAAAGCCAGTGAAAAAGTAAATAGAATATTAGGTTCGGGGTTTGACACGCCTGAAATTTTAAAAATCAGAAAGTATGGTATTTGCGAAATCACAGCCAGAATAAAAATTCTCAATAAGTACTTATTAATACTTCTCGTATAACGCGCGCCATTTGCAATCCCCCAGGCAAACAACGGAAACGAGAGCCTTCCAATAAGACGAAGAAGCGGCTGGTTTGGAAAAATAAAAACACCCAGATGGTCGATTAACATGGTCACAAGAGCGAGTATTTTAATCCAGAATAAGTTCATCGTAAATATATCAAGACAATAAAAACCGATAAAGAGAAATTTGTCTGTATCTAATTATAGCCAGTTCCTTGTGGTGAAGTAATGATTAAATGGTTTGTATTTGTTAAAATGATAACTGATGAAGAAATTTCTCAAAATAGGTATCCTTGTTGCCGTACTTATAATAATAATTATTTATATAATAACGAGCCTTTGGATAGGAAGCGATGTTAAAAGATATTGTAAGAATGCAAAGAAAATATATCCGGGAGATTGTGTGAGTGTCCTGTCACAACTTGTCATTGACAATAGCATGCCGTATAGAGACAGAAACCAGGCGATTTGGGCTCTGGGACAACTCGGAGACCCGAGAGGGCTTACCTATATTACGAAATTCTATACCGGAAAAGTTAAGGATAAAGAATCGCAGGAAACTGAACTCAGTCAGCATGAAATCGAAAAAGCAATAAGGCTGATGCAGGGAAGCTTTAACATGAGCGCAATTGTATGGAGACATGGAATAAAATAATTTTTTAAAACACTTCGTTCTCTCCAAAATAAGTTTGATAATCATAAGGGCTTGCATGAAATTCCTTTCAAATATAAAATGGAAATAGAATGCAGATAGATAACAAGAAGAAATTTCTGATACTATCTATTGTACTAATCTTACTTGCAGTAGGTGTATTTTTCGTCTTTTCCAACCTTAAAAAATCCAGTCAAATACAATCTGAAAATACTCAAAACACAAATATCTCCAGCGTAACCGCAGTTATGGACAAGCCGTTTTATATAGAGCTTTCTGCTAACCCCTCAACCGGGTATCAGTGGCAGGCCGATTTTGACACAACACTGCTTAAACTTAACAAAACTGACTTTACACAAAACACAAACCAAGATATTGTCGGAGCCGAAGTTACACAGGTTTTTGAGTTTCAGATACTGCAAAAGAGAGATAGCTCAATTTCTTTCAGATACGTACGGCCTTGGGAAACCAATGCAGTTGCTTCTGACACGAAGACATATCAAGTAATTGTAAAGTAAAATTACTTTTTCTTCTTTTTTCCCGCGTTCTTTCCCAATTTCTTCTTTTCAGGTAGCTGAATTTCAAACAACTCTTCAAGTTCCTTAACTATATTTTCCGTGCTTAATCCGATTAAATATTCCAACGGATCATCTAATTTTGAATCCAGATAATCGTTTATTCCACTGTCATAGGGTTTAGTTAGAAACATAGAAAGAAACTCCTCTTGGGAGTTTTCATCAAGCTGTGACAATATTGACGAGACAATTTTGCGGTTAATATACTCATCAACCAATTCCCAAAGATCCTCTTTTTCTTCATGGGTCTCGGCGACTCTGTCGATATAGATTTCCACCTGTTCGATTTCAATTAGATTATCAAAAAAGATTCTTCCCATACTTAATAAATAATTACTTCATACTTAACAAATCACTGCTTATAGGCGTAATTTTTCCGTATTCTATCGGGCCGAGTGGTATTTTATTTTCGGGGTCGTCCACAAAAAGAACAAGCACCTTCCCTTTTTTGTATTTCATCCCTCCCAAATAATCCATGACTTCTGGGCTTCCGCCATAATGTTTACCGGTCCAGGCAGCGGGGCCCGAATCGGCAATTGCACATACAACCGCATTCCCATTTTCCACATTTACAATCATCACTTTCCTGTATTTATACCAATTCTTGAGGTATGGCTGACGTGTATTCCAATCCGGCAAATAAAGAGTTTGTACAACGGCATACCACTTTTCCGTCTCCTCCAGACTCGGTGTTAATTCGGCTTTCGATTTAGCAAAATATCCCCATGCCCCAAGTCCCGGAGCCATACCCGATGCATAATATTTGTCATCACCATGACCTGACATATTATCCCCCGGATATCTTTTTAAATGCTGCTCGGCACCAATTAAACCGAAGGTTGTATTTAAATGCTCCTCTTCAAGAGATGCTTTAACAGCAATCCCCGTCACATCCTTAATCACATACTCTAAGACCTTCTCTTCATTCCTTGAAAGAGGTCTTGTGTTTTCGGGAAGAAGTTTCTTAAAAACATCGGTTAAAATCTGATTTTTTACTTTCAGATTATTAAATGCATCTTTCAAATCTGAGTAATCGTAAATTTCATGAGGTTCCGGAAGCGATTTTGTAGCCGATGGTGTTCCAAGTAAAAAAGATCCGCTTAAAATACCTGCTCCCAATATTTTGGCTGAATGTGTACGGATATTTTTAAAATCGATCTTCTTTTCACTAATAACCTTTTTTGCCCTTGGAAAGCTTTCATAAAAACTGTTTTCTTCCTGAAAATTTTTAAGTTTCAATTTATTGCGAAGATATTCGAAGCCGATTTTTTCCTTAAATATATCGTGGTATGTCTGGGCAGGTGAACGTTTCATATATTTTCAAATATTCTCTTAACCACTGAGAACTGTGTCTATTCTTTTTAATGTATTTTCTTTCCCCAATATTTCCATCGATTCATTAAGGGGCGGGGTTATTTTTCTGCCGGTTACGGCAATTCTCAAATCCATAAAAAACTGTCCCGTTTTATATGCGTTTTTATTTACCTCGTCCATTAGTTTCTTATTCATTTCCTCCGGGGTCCACTTTTCGATATTTGTAAGTGCGACGCGGGCACTTTCAAGATGTTTTTTGAAGTTCTCACCCAATAAACTTTTGTCAACCTTGGGCTCATTGAAGAAAAATCCCGCAATATCGGCATAATCCGAAAGCTTTGTTATTCTTTCTTTTACAAGAGGAACTGATTTCTGAAGCACTTTCATATCATACTTATCTTCAAAAATGTTGCCAATAAGTTCAACTAATTTGGTATCGCTTGTGTTTCTAATATAATGGCCGTTAAACCAATCAAGTTTATCTCTGTTATACACAGGATTTGATACCTGAAAACCACTCGGATCAAATGCAGACACAAAGTCGGAGAGCGAATATATTTCCCGATTGTCTTTGGGGGCCCAACCGGTTAGCATGATAAAGTTTAAAATTGCCTCCGGTAAATATCCTTCCTTAAGTAGTCCTTCGCATGATGTACTGCCTCTTCTTTTTGACAACTTTCCTCCTTCCGGATCCAAAATATCTGTTAAATGTCCTATTTCCGGAGGATTTAAACCCAGGTATTTATATACCAACAAATGAATCGGGGTTGAAGGAAGCCAGGCATGACCCCTTAAGACATGGGTGATACTCATATCGGTATCATCAACAACAACGGCCAGGTGGTAGGTGGGAAAACCGTCGCTTTTCAGTAAAGTTGTATCGGAAACCGTCGACGTATCCCAGGAAATATTTTTCTTTAAAATAAAATCATCGAAGGTTACTTTTCCCCCATCGGGTACTTTTAATTTTACAGCACCGCTTTTTAAATTCTTGTTCCTGCATGGATCGCGCAAATCCTTTGAAAAACCATCCAGTTTGGCATTTCTTGCTTCACACTGACAATAAAATGCATGGCCATCGGACACCAGCTTCTTAGCAGCCTTTTCATAAATTCCCTTAGCTACTCTTTCCGATTGGATGTAATACTCATCCCAATTTAAGCCAAAAATCCCGAGGAGGTTTTTAATTTCATCCACCCCGCCTGCTTTTTCCCTTTTTTTGTCCGTATCCTCTATTCTTAGTATAAATTCTCCACCCACACTTTTTGCCAGAACATACGCGTATAGCGCTGTTCGTAAATTTCCGATATGCATTGACCCCGTCGGGCTCGGGGCAAACCGGGTCCTAATATTTCCCATACTCTAAATTTTATCACTAAGAGAGAGTTTTAACATTGATAATTTATTAATTTTAATCGATAATTGTTACATGACTTCACTTACACAGGTCTCAATTCTTTCAAGAAAAATCATCCGCTACTCCGTTTACACGGCAATTTTTATAGTCATTGCCCGCTACACCTATTTAATTGGTATGAAAATTTACCACAAATATGTCCCCGAACCACCCCCACCACCAACTTTGACTTTCGGAAAATTGTCGGCTATTCCTTTTCCACAAATCGAAGTACCGAAAAACCTTGTTTTTACTCTTGAGACGGTTGACGGAAAACTTCCCAAGCTTCCAGAACAGCAGGCAGTTTATTTTATGCCAAAAGCTATTTCGACAATAAAATCACTCGACACCGCAAAACAAAAAGCCGCTAACCTGGGCTTTGACCAAAACGGAATGGCACTTGCGGAAACAGTGTATCTTTTTAAACACAAATCCTCCCCAGCAACATTAAACCTTAATATTGTTACCGGACTTTTTTCCGTAAGTTACGATTTAAATTCCAAGCCATCCATATTGGAAGGTGTCCCACCTGAACCAAAAACCGCTTCCGCTTTGGCAAAGACTTATCTTTCAAGGGCCAAATCACTTCCTGGAGATTTATCCGGCCCGATCACAAACGAATATCTCAAAATCCAAGACGGTCAACTCGTTCCTGCAAACTCTCTTTCCGATGCCAATCTTACAAAAATTAACCTTTACCGTAAAAACTATAACGACCTTGCTAATGTTACAAAAACCGCCAATCAAGCAAATATCTGGTTTATGTTTACCGGTGCAAGAGACGGAGGAGATCAGGTATATGCCGCGGAATATCACTATTTTGAAATAGACGAAAATAAAAGCGGGACATATCCTTTAAAAACTTCCGAGCAGGCTTGGGAGGAGTTAAAATCCGGTAAGGCCTATTTTGCCAATATCAGCGATAAATCAAACGGAAATATCATAGTCAGAAAAGTATACCTCGCTTACTATGATCCGGACCAATATACGGAATATTATCAGCCTGTTGTCGTCTTTGAGGGAGATGAGAATTTTGTCGCCTATGTTCCTGCGGTTTCCTCGGAGTATATTCAAAGCGGGAATTAATCTTTCCAGCTGAAGTTGTTGTAAATCCAATCTATAGTTTTAACCGTATCCGCAAACCTGTCCGTACTTCCAAGCAATGCTATCATCACTCCACTTTCGTCTCTTTCAATATAAGTAATTAAGTTTTCCATTGCCCCTTCGGTTTTTCCCGTCTTTACTCCCTTTACCCCTTCAACTACTCCTAAAAGTTGGTTAATGTTATTCAGTTTATGTGTAATTTCTCCGTCCGATCCAACAACATTATATCTTTTTGTTCCTACAATTTTTTTAAACTCAGGGTTTTGCATTGCGTAAAAAGAGGCCTTTACAAGATCTTGGGCAGTAGTAGTCTGCCCATCCTCATCCAACCCCGTCGGATTTACAAAAACACTGTTTCTCAATCCCAAACTCTGAGCTTTGGTATTCATTTGAGCAACAAACAGATTTCTTCCACCCGGATATACGTATGCCAACACCTCTGCCGCATCGTTGGCACTGGCAACTAAAAGTCCGTAAAGAAGATCGTTAACCGATATTACCTCTCCCGCGGTAAGTCCCATTTTAGTGCCTTCAACCGTTACACTAGGAGTAATAATCTTTTGATCAAGATTATAAGAATCCAATGCAACCAAAGCCGTAATCACCTTAACGGTTGATGCTGGCATTACCGGCATTTGCGGATTTTTCTCATATAAAATCGTTCCGGAATCGGTGTCTATCGCAAGTGCCGCTTTGGAAAATATTTCCAAACTTGTTCCGTCACCAATATATTTGGGTAATTGTTCAACCAAGGGTGGCTCCTGGGTACTTATACCTCATGTCTCGGTGGAATGAGGTTCATTTTTTGAAAGAGGATTGCCGGAGTATAAATTAACGGTAAAAATTCCAACAAAGAGAAAGGTAATTCCTGTAACCAATAACAAATTAATTTTACTTGCACTTGAGGAGACTTTAGCCGACCCCATATCAAAAACAATATCTTAAGTGGTTGAGGTTTTCAATGGCTTTTTATTTTTTCTTGTCTTCTTTCACTTTTTTTCCTTTCGGGGGAAATCTAAAATCAACCCTCTCCATGTCTCTCGGGAAAAGCGATGCTTCCCTGACATTTGAAAGATTTAAAAGAAGCATAGTAATCCTCTCCAAACCGAAAGAAAAACCACCCTCAGGAGGCATTGCGTATTTAAAAGCCTGAAGATACATTTCAAAATTTTTCGGATCCATACCTTTGGCTTTAATTGCCGAAACAAGTTCATCGTATTTGTTAATCCTTTGTGATCCGCTTAATATTTCAGTTCCTTTAAACAATAAATCATAACTTAGGGAATATTCCGGATTTTGGGGATCGGGCATTGTATAAAAAGCACGTTTTTTGGTGGGAAAATGTGTAATTGTTACGAAATCCGAATTCTTCTCCTCGACAGCCCATTTACAAATTTCTCTTTCGTCTTCCGGCATCATGTCAATTTCATTTGTATGGTCAACTCCCGTTCTGTCTTTAAGAATTAACTGCGCCTCGCGAAGCGTAAGTCTTGGAATTTGATCACTAATTTTAATTTCGGCTACACCAAAATCCGTTAGTATTTCCCGACAGTTTTCCAAAGCATATGAAATCGTCTTTCTCCCTACAAACTCCATCGCATCCAATAATTCGTTAAAATCAACAAATCCGAGTTCGCAATCCATCTGAATTGACTCGGACAAGTGTCTTGTTGTAACCGACGGCTCTGCCCTATATGCGCGGGATACAAGAAACACCCTTTCAAAAACAGGTACAAGCATTTGTTTGTACAGTTGCGGGCTTTGTACCAGAAAGGCATCGTGATCATAATACTTTACCTTAAAAACTTCGGAGCCTCCTTCGGTAGAGGAGGCTGATATTGTTGGGGTAAAAATTTCGGTACATCCAATTTCTTTCGAGGCAACTCGAAATCCCTCCATCAGAGCTTCCTGCACTTTAAAGATTTTGGATATGTTTGCATGCCGCAGAGTCAGGGCACGATAGTCTAATAATGTGGGAAGTTGCAAACCCAAGTCGTCTTTACCCATATCAAACGGAAGCTCTTCAGAGCTCGATAAAATTGTGATATTGTCAATCCAGATTTCAACAGATCCTGTTGAAATGTTTTTATTCACCATGTTATCGGGCCTTTTGTTTACCTTTCCCGAAATTTCGACAACATCCTGAATTCCTACTTTTGCAATATTTTCGCCTACGCATTGAATAACCCCACTTCTGTCTTTGAGGTCTATAAAAGTGATTTTTCCGTGATTTCTGACCTTGTCGACATATCCGGCAAGGGTAACCTGTTCGTTTATTTTATCCAAAGCTAAAACTGCTAAGGTCCTATTCATAGTAGTAATACATTTTATACTTAAACACTACCTTTTCTCAAACTCCTTTCAATTTCCCTTTTTGCCTGTGTTGTTTTTACAAAATCCGTCCAATCGCGGGAGGGTAGCTTGCAATTTTTAGTTTTTATAATTTCGACGATGTCACCGCTATTTAATTGATAATTGAGAGGTACTATTTTTGAATTTACTTTCGCGCCTTTTATAAAATTCGACAAATCGGTATGCACTGCATAAGCAAAGTCAATTGGAGTTGCACCAACCGGAAGATCAAAAACATCCCCTTTTGGCGAAAAGACGAAAATTCTCGAACTTAATGTGTCAAACCTTACGGCATTGAGATACTCCTTCCTGTCTTTTATTTCCTTTTGCCAATCCGCAAGCTGGCGTACCCACGAAAGCTTTGATAAAGATTTCCCGAATGAAAGATGTTCTAATTTATCCTCTGTGATACCCTGTTTTGTCTTAATATTCGAATACGCCCAGTGTGCAGCAATTCCGTATTCCGCCTCCTCATGCATTTTGTATGTCCTTATTTGAATTTCGGTAATTCTTCCCCCGATCCCAAAAACTTTTGTGTGGATTGACTTGTACCCATTCGGTTTCGGTTGAGCTATAAAGTCGGATACTCCAAGATGTGGAACCGGCTTAAAAAGATTGTGAACAATTCCCAAAACGGCATAACAATCCGATACATTTTCAACCAATACTCTCATTGCAACAATATCGTTAATTTTTTCAAAATCCCAGTTTATTTCCGGTCTTTCCATTTTCCGCCACAGTGAATAAAGATGTTTTTTTCTCCCGTGGATAGAGCATTTTAAATTATATTCTGCGGTGGATCTTAAAAGCATTCTTTTCATCCGTTCAATATGTTTTTCCGCATCGCGAAAATATTTTTTCGACTCATTCTCGATTTTCTTATATTCAGTAGGGTAGACGTATGGGAATGCCAAGTCATCAAGTTCTGCTTTTATCTGTCCCATTCCCAACCTTTCCGCAAGCGGTGCATAAATTTCCAGTGTCTCCTCTGCAATTCTTTTTCTTTTTCCTTCCTCAACTCCGTATAAAGTCTTCATGTTATGAAGTCTGTCTGCAAGCTTGACCAGTATTACCCTAAGATCTTTTGCCATAGCCAAAAACATTTTTCGCAGGTTTTCAATAAATTCCTCGTCCTTACTTCCGCGCAGTTTGATGTCGGAGATTTTTGTCACACCATCTACAAGTTTAGCCACCTCAACTCCAAAATCCTTCAAGATATCCTCTTTTTTGGCACCGCCGTCTTCAACCGTATCATGTAAAATACCTGCAACTATCGACTGTGTGTCAAGTTTCCATTCGTATAATTTTCTTCCGACTTCCAGAGGATGGAGGACAAAAGGTTCTCCAGTTTTACGAAATTGTCCGAAGTGTGCCAGAACGGCAAAATTCCACGCTTTTTCAATCAATCTTACATCGACTCCGTCGCTTAAAATCAATTTGTGAAATTTGTCAAACTCTCCTTCAATAATTCGCTCACTTGTGTCCATAGGAGTATTTTAGATCTTTAATTTTTAGTTGCAAGGAAACCAAACCGTTCCAAACATTTTTTTCAAGATTGTAAACAATGTCGATTGTATCTCCTGGAGAAAAGTCTGCAATATTGTTAACACTGTTAAAAAATATCGCATCGAACGTAACTAGATCGTTTTTTAACTTTAATTTAATGTGATTTCCGGCTTTTCCTACAGTTTTTATATCGATAACTTCACAACCCTTCGTCACGAAGGTTGGTTGAAAATTACCAATACCAAAAGGTTCCATGGATTCGATTTTCTCTATAAGGCTATATGACAAATCTTCAAAATCAAGTTCGAGGTCAATTTTCAGTTTCTTGTCTAAAATATCATTGCTCACCCATTTTTGGGCATACAGATTTAACTTCTTTCTAAAACTTGTTATATTTTTTGTTTTCAAAGAAAAACCCGCCGCCATCTCGTGACCCCCGTATCCCAGTAAGAATTTCGACGCGCTTTCGATTGCACGAATGATATTAAAGCCCGGAATTGATCTTGCAGAACCTTTTGAAATATCTTTCGCTCTTGAAATAACAACTGCGGGCCTCCAATACTCATCAACTAATTTTGATGCCGCAAGCCCAACCACCCCTTCATGGTACGACTTGTCATCCAGCACAATTATTTTCCCGAGCTTTTTACCAGATAACTCCTTTTTAGCCCCCAATAGTACTGTATCTACAATTTTTTGTCTTTTTGAATTTGTTGCACTAAGGCGGTTTGCCAAATCCGCGGCTTTATATGCGTCTTTTGTGCAAAGTAAACGAAGCGAATCTATCGCATGCTCAAGTCTCCCCATTGCGTTAAGGCGGGGGGCAATAACATAGTTGATTTCATAGATTCCGATATTACCTTTTCTGATTCCGGCGGATGTATAAAGTGCATTTATTCCCAATTTTTGTGTTGTGTTTAATTTTTCAAGCCCGTATTTAACAAAAGATCGATTAATCCCAACAATAGGCATTTGATCAGCAACGGTTCCCAAAACCGCAAATTCAAGAAGATTCTCTTCCTTCTCAATGGACGAAGCTGCCGGCCGAATTGTCTTTGTTTTGTTTAATACCCTTGCTATTTCACGAACCAAAATCCACGAGAGTCCGGCCCCGCAAAGTTTAGTTGTATGAACAACCGAACAAGCTGGGGGGTACTTTTCCCCTTTTTCGTGATGATCAATTACAACCACATCGATTTTCAATTCGTTCGCTCTTTTGACCGCATCATACGCTACTATTCCGTTGTCCACGGTGAGGATAAGTGATAAGTTGGGGTATTTTTCCCTTAGAGTATTAATACTTTCCACCTTAACGCCATACCCTTCCGAAAAACGCTCCGGAATATAAGGGATTACATCCATTCCAAGCCCATACAAATACTTCCACAATATTGCACTTGAGGAAATTCCGTCAACATCATAGTCACCGAAAATTACCACTTTTTCTTTGTTTGACAAAGCCTTAATAATTCTTGCAACCGATTTATTTAAAGCTTTCTCATTTATTGCAAGTTCTTTAATCCTTAAAAACCGTGGGTGCATAGGCGTAAAATATTCCTTTTTTTCTTTCGCAGATAAAATTTTTCTATTTTTTAAAAGAATATTTAGAATATTTTCCTCCTTACCCTTTTTTGTTGAAGTGGTAGGACTTTGCCTAATATTGTTTTTATTGTTTACCTTCCTCGAATTGACTTTATAAAGAACATCCCAGCTTGCATATTTCGATTTCAATTCCTGTTTCTTCTTCATATCCGTATAATACTTGAAGTATAATTGGATTTATATGGACATCCAAATACCAAAACAACTTTTTGAGATACTTAACAAATTTGATAAAGAACGATTTGAAGTTTATATTGTCGGCGGAGCCGTCAGGGATGTACTTCTCGGAAAAAATACTTACGATTGGGATGTTACGACAAATGCAACCCCCGAGCAAATGTTAAATATCTTTTCCGACGCATTCTACAATAATCAATTCGGAACTGTAGGAATTCCTAATAAAATCGAAGGGGAACGCCCATATGAAATAACAACGTTCCGTACGGAGACGGGTTACACCGACACCAGACACCCTGATATTGTTAACTGGGGAAAGACACTTGAAGAAGACCTTTCAAGAAGGGAGGCCACAATTAGCGCAATGGCATTCCAGCCAATATTTTTAGAAAAACGAACAAAGACAAAACCGGCAAACTATACTGCTATTGCCGTAAATCTTATCGATCCGTATAACGGTAAAAACGACCTTGACAATAAAATATTCAGAGCTGTTGGAAACCCGGAAGAACGATACCGAGAAGATGCCCTCAGAATGATAAGGGCAATAAGGATTTCAGCCCAGCTCGGTTTTGAAATCGAAGAGAAAACTTTTGCGGGAATTCAAAAAAACGCACAGCTTATCAACAATATCGCAAAAGAAAGGGTTAGAGATGAACTTCTGAAAATTTTTCAGTCGGATTATCCTTCGGAAGGAATGCTGCTTTTGAGAAATTCCGGACTTATGAAGGAAATCATACCCGAAATGGAATCCACTTTCGGAGTCGAGCAAAAATCACCCGGAAGACACCATTTGTACGATGTCGGAACACATAGTCTGATGTCTTTAAAAAATTGCCCTTCGAAAGATCCGCTGGTCCGTTTCGCGGCCTTTATTCATGATAGCGGAAAGGCAAAAACCTTTAAGAAATTGGAAAGTGGAACAATTACTTTTTACAACCACGAACTTATCAGTGCCAATAATGCCTACAATATTGCCAAGCGCTTGAGATTTTCCAGAAAATCGACGGAAAAACTTGTTAAGCTTGTCAGATGGCACCAATTCACCGTCGACGAAAAACAAACCGATTCGGCGATCCGTAGATTTATAAAAAATATAACCCCTGAATATGTTAATGATATATTGGATTTGCGCATCGGCGACCGGCTGGGAGGTGGTGCCACCGAAACATCTTGGAGGCTGGAGGAATTTAAGAAAAGACTCGTTGAAGTACAAAAACAACCGTTTACCGTAAGAGATTTGAAAATAAACGGCAATGATATCATGAAGATATTAAATATTACACCCGGTCCTCAGGTAGGAGAGATCCTCGAAAAACTCTTTTGCAAGGTGGTAGAAAACAAAATCGACAACAGCAAAGAAGATCTTGTTAAAGCGGCAAAAGACCTTATCTCGACAAAAGATTGAAAGAGTGTTCTACAATTAATTAATGCCGATTAAGAAATTTGCACTACCTTTTGTGGCATTTGATAAAATCGTGGATGAAAATATTCATCATTTTCTTCAAAAGTATAATCTTGAATCCGTACATAAAGAATTTACTTCATTGACTCCTCTTTTCTTCAAACTGACTTTTTACTTTTTAATTCTCCTGGTGCCCGCGCTAATACTCAAGCTTATTTATCCCACCAAAACCACTGTTAATTTCTTTCTTAAATTAGTTATCTTTTTGATTGTAATGTCCGTATTTGGAATTTTTATAGGTTTTTTTCAGGCCTTATACTCTTAACTGTTTCAACCGATTTAGAGGCTAAAAAAACACCCAAGATTACTTCTTTTTTCTGAAAATCGATCCTATTCGAGAGTCTTTCATTTGATCAAAAGTAATTAGAAGTGGAACAGCTACAAATGGAGAAGAATATGTTCCAAAGACAGTCCCAGTAAGAAGTGCGACAGCAAACCACTTTATCGTATCTCCACCGAGAAGTGCCAAAGCTACGAGCATAAAAATAATTGTAAAGGAATTATTTAGCGACCTAACCATTGTTTGTGTAACGGCAACATTTGCTATATTAACCAAGTCTCCTCCGGTTTTACGATTCACTTCCCTTATTCTGTCAAAAACAACTATCGTATCGTGTACGGAAAACGAAAGTATGGTAAGCATTGCCGTAACAAAAAGAAAATCTACTTCGACTCCCATAAAATGGCCCAATAAGGAAAAGGATCCGAGCAATACAATACTGTCGTGAAGCATTGCCAAAACCGCAGACAAACCATATTTGATATTTTTAAATTGATATGCAACCCAAAGTAAAATCACCGATGCAGAAATAATTAAGGCCGTTACCGTTTTATTAACAAGTTCGGGACCGATTGAAGGCCCGACGGCTTCGTATTTAAGTTCAACAAAATCCTTATCATAAGCTTTTATTAGCCCGTCCAATTTACTTTTAGTTTCCGATGAGATGGGGGGTGTTTTTACTTCAACAATTCCCCTGCTGTCAACTCCAACCGATTGTACTGTCGTACCGGATTGCTTAAACATATTTTCTAACTCAACCGAATCAGTCTGTTTGGAGAATTTGTAATCAATTGTCGTTCCACCAGTAAAGTCAATTCCCGGCTTTAATCCCCAACTAATAAGAGAAAATAAGCAAATGATTATAATAACCCCCGAGACGGAAAAATATATTTTTTTATGTTTCATCCAATCCATAATCGGTTGTTTTGGGTACTATCGTCGGCAATAATCTTTATATTTTTTTCCTTAACAAATACACGCAGTAAATTTCTGGATACAAATATTCCGGTAAAAAGGCTTATGACAATCCCCAATGCCAATGTTATAGCAAATCCCCTGACAGGTCCCGATACATGTAGGAATTTCCAATCAAGCGGGTTTGCAAGAATAAATGATGTTGCAAGGGTCGCAATATTTGCATCCCTAATGGAATCCCACGCACGTCCAAAAGAAACTTCCAAGGCATCTGAAAACGGTCGAATTCTGATTTCCTCCTTAAACCTTTCAAATATTAATATATTCGAGTCTACCGCCATTCCGACGGATAACAGAAATCCCGCAATTCCGGGAAGAGTCAGTGTAATGGGAATCAGTTTGTAAATCGAAAGAGTTAAAACACCAAAAACCATAAGTGCGATATCAGCAATTAACCCAAGTTTTCCATAGACAATAAGCATAAAAATCAAAACCATTGAAAGACCAACAATCCCTGCTTTTATTGATTTTGCAACCGAGTCTGCCCCAAGTGATGCTTCTACAGTTTTTTGTTCCACTAAATGAACAGGTACGGGAAGAGCACCGGCATTAAGCTGAATCGAGAGGTCTTTTGCTTCATCCGTTGTAAAACTACCGCTTATCACGGCCGAACCCCCGGATATTTTATCCTCCACAATGGGAGCCGATATTACATTATTGTCCAAAATAATCGGTAGAGGTTTTCCCACATTGGCGCCCGTCAACTCCTCAAATTTTTTTGCTCCCTCTTCGGTAAAAGTGATTGCAACAACCGGCTTTGAAGTCTTTTGGTCAAATTCAACCTGTGCCTCCTTTAAGTCTGCCCCGGTCAGATCCGTTAATATTAATCCCTCGCTGTCGTTTTCACCAACCTTAGCAAATTGCAGTTGCGCCGTTTTACCGATTAAATTAATTGCCGAGGCACTGTCTTTAATCCCGGGAAGTTCCACGATAACACGCATCTTGTTCTGGTAGGATGATGTTTGGACTGTCGGTTCAGAAATACCGAATAAATTTACCCTTCTTTCAATAATGTCTCTTACTCCTTCAACAGATTCTTTCTTTCTTTCATCCGCAATGGCAGAAGTATCTGCTTCAAAAACCAGGTGGCTCCCACCGGCAAGATCCAGTCCCAAGGCAAGATTTAGATCTCTTTTAAAATCCATCCCCAAAAACTTCAGGTCCAGACTCGGACGGACAATCCTTCCGTTAATTTTAATACTCCCGTAATCGATATTTATAGGAAGCTTTTTTGGTAAACACAAAATAATTCCCAAAACGGAAAGGATAACAATAATAAAAGTATTTCTAATAGAAGTTGATTTTCGCATTACGATACAAGACTGTCTTCGTCTCCAATTATCATAACACGACTACCGGAAAGAATTTCCTGTAAAAACGGATCGCGTCTCTTTTTACGAAACTCGAGCTCTTCCCGACTCATAACGGTATAATTAATTTCTTTATTTCTTTTTACTTCTTCTTTTCGGATTATTGCCGTAAGCTCGGGAAGAACCACTTCACCAACCACCAAAACATCCACGGAATCTTCCCTTCTTCTGTCTTTCTTTCGTGCAAATTTTCCGGAGAACATTACAAGCGACAATCTTCCGATTTTATTTTTGTTTTGAATTATTTCGCTTCCCAAACCCGTGGTTTTGCATACCATTGAAAGTAAATCACCGTAGAAGTGGTGTTCGGGGTTTAAATAATAATATAGTCTGTTACCTCTCTTTTCTTTTTTCAAAAGACCCGCAGTCTCAAGTCTTTCCAATTCCCTTCTGACGGCATTAATTTCTTCCTTTATCTCACGCACAATTCCACGCACGTGATACATTTCCTTTACATCAGTGAAGAATAAGTCCAATATCTTAACTCTTACTTTGGAGGTAATTATTTCGGAAAGGCTGGCCATAATCATCAAGTCTCTCTGGCATTAATATATCACTGAAGCAAAAAAAATCAAATAACAAAATTACTCAATATTCAACTTTGTTACCCGTTGGTACGGCTTCAACCCAGATATTACCTCTGACAAAAGATACTTCTTTTCCTTTACCGTCAAAAAACAACGTTCTTGAAGAAATACTATCTTTCTTCCAATTTCCCGTTATAACTGTACCGTTATTGAAAAGCAAAAACTCCCCCTTACCTACAACTTCATAATTCATATGTTGTTCTTTGTCGACAGGACCCTTTTCCTTAACAAACTGAATAAGTACATTTTTCGCCTCAATTTGTTTATTCTCGTATTCAAAATCGACATATTCTTTTCCGCCGCTAAACCTTTTATATGAATTTAATCCTTCGTCATATTTCCACACAACATCATAATCTGGCTTGTTGTTCCAAAAAGAAAACGATATCTCCCCTATCTTGTCGGAGGAAACCGGTTTGTCGTCAATGAAAAGCCATTTTCTGAAACTTTCATCCCAGGCATTTCCGTCGCTGTCTTTATATGCAAATCCCCGTTTCTGAGCTTCTTTATAAACTTCATCTATAAATGCCGTGGGTTGGTGCTCGTATGCGGCATCACTCTCATCCGAAAGTCTATTTGGCAATCTTTTTATTGCAGGGTAACCGATATTTGATTGACCATCCATATCGTTTCCATAAGTACCGTTTCTCCAACCGATTTTGTCCAAGAGTTTAAAGGCGTCAACTTCAGGTGCAATCTGACCCCTCTCTTTTACGCCTCCATAGCAGTTATTGCAGATATTATTTGCCCCTCCCCAATGGAGAAATATCGGATTACTACCATACTCGGATGCCCAGTTAACGTAGTAAACCCTTGCACTTCTTATTACCGCCAAACGGAAATCGGATGCTGCCGCATCACAATAAAATACTCCCAAAAATCTGGTAATACCACCTTCCGCTACCGCCTCATAGATTATATCGGCCCGGGAAATCCCGGAAAGTGGTCGGGCATCTTCATGATTTTCAATCATTGCCGTTAACGGTCTTCTTGTATCCCAAATTTCCTTTACGGGTTTTGAATACATTGCCCCGTTAATCGGACACGCTTCGGTTTTAGGAAGCGAGGTGTCAATTTTTGTCTTGCCGTCACCACTTGATAAACCTTTTGAGGTTGACGGCCCGGAAGTAAGATAGGAAAAAATAACCCAGGAAATACCGGAGGAAATCAGATAAAGACCTATAAAACTTGCCACAAGCGCAAAAGAAAATTTTTTCATAACACAGATTTCATAATAATGTATAAGAGTGCCTATTATCAATACTTAAAGCTTTCAAACGGAAGCCTTTTTTAGAGCTTCCCTCTCTTCTTTTGAAAGATCCTGTTTGCACTTTCCCCCGTCAATTTTCTTAATATACACCCTGGTTCTTTCCCTTGTGTGAAGTCCTGTCACAATAAAACCCGTCAGATGTGCGTCCAAAAGTGCCAACGAGAAACTGTGGTCTCCGCCCATCTCCGAGAACGGATTAAAACGCACTAAAGACACTTTTTGAAGATGGTATGACATATCTTTGCGTATACCTTCAATTTCTTTGTTGATGTTTACAATACTCTCGGAGTTTTCTTTTTCAATTTCGGAAAGACGTGTGAGAATCTTGATCAGATCATTTCTTCCAACCCCTTTGGATAGTTTTCTGAAAAAAACAAATATGTATATAGATAGTATCAATGCCGCTGTTGCCAAAACAAAAATAAAAGCTCCCACAACAACTACATATATATTCATTATTTATATAATACACAAAATCCTTCCTTCTTGCGATTATGCGTTTATTATTATTTCAAACGATTGAATAAAATTGTATGAATAAACGTATGGCTATATGTAAAAAAACGAATCGATCTTGTTGCATTGTACTTTGATAGAATATAATTTACACGATGTCCAAAAGAAGAACCAAAAAACAAAAGATTAAAGCACAAGGTCGACATAAGCTGTTTTTAAATAACGCAAATATCGAGTCGGAAAATAGCCTTGGCACGCCTGTCAAGGGTTATTTTACCAAGTCAGATTTCGAACCCAAGAAAAAAACGGTGCCCTATGTTAACGCCGCCCTTACGGAGGAATATTCTACTTTGAAGCTAATTAAAAAGGATCTGTTTAAAAGCCTAATTGTCTCCAGCCTCATCTTGTGCCTGATAGTAGTGCTATACTTAACCTGGTACAAATAATAAATATTATTTTGTACTTTAACCTAAGGGTTTAATTATTGTTACTGCCCTTCAGGGAGGAGGTGAAGAATCAATGTATTGCGTAAAATGTCGTGCCAAGAGAGAAGGAAAAGATGTTCAGGAAGTCACCATGAAGAATGGCAAGAAAGCCAAGAAAGGAAAGTGTGAAGTCTGTGGCACAACAATGTTCAGAATTGGAGGTTAATTACCGACTGTTTTGAACTATCAAACCAAAAGGGCAGTCCTCGCTCACGCGGGGTCCCTTTTGTTTAAGGATGATAAAAAAAACCAATATTCAAAATACATTTTCTTCTTTCAAAAAAAACTATAAAAAAATTCCTCTGGAAATTTTCGCCAAAGACCCCTACAAAGTACTTGTTTCCACGATTCTTTCATCAAGAACCAATGACGACACGACGTTAACAGCATCGAAAAGGTTGTTTGCTAAAGCTGAAAATATTTATAAATTAAAGCAATTACGACTTTCCGATATTACAAAACTGATTTACCCTGTTGGTTTTTATAATACAAAAGCAAAACATCTGGTCAAACTTTCAAAAATATTAACAGAAAAATACGACGGGAAAATTCCTGCCACACGCAATCAATTAATGAGCCTCCCCGGAGTAGGAAGGAAAACGGCCAATCTCGTTCTAAGCCGGGCTTACGACATTAATACAATTTCTGTAGATACTCATGTTCATAAAATAAGTAACTTATTGGGGTGGGTGAAAACTAAAACACCAGAAAATACCGAAAAGGAACTGATAAAAATTCTCCCCAAAAAATATTGGAGGGATATTAACCGTTTATTTGTTTCAATCGGAAGGCAGTACAAATCGAAACGAAAACTTGTGGAGTTTCTTCATAAGGAAGGTTTAATTTAATACGCAGTGATTGCCACAGCAAACGTATTTTGGGCATAAATACACCCCCAAACGAACTCTCCGCCGTTTAATAGCTTTTTATGTCCCAAAGTATTGTCCCACAGTCCGACCGTCTCGGCGGGAGTGGTTCCTCCATATGCTAAAAACTCGGCAACTGTGGCGTATTTCTCAAAGATCCACTTCAGGTCGGATCTTCTTTCGGTCATATTTCCAAACCCTTCATGACCATCAAGCTTCCCCAAATCCAAAAGTTCATTTAAACGAATGGATGCAATTGTACAAAGATCATCCGACTTTTTTAGGGGATTGACACCATACTCAACACGTTTTCCATTAACCGCCTCCCACAATTCCACCCCTCCCCAGGTTACATATTGCTGTACCTTCCTAACTTGTTGAGTCGGAGCAATAGTGGGATTTGCCTCTCCTTTTGAAATTTCATAACTTGTAGCATCAACACCGGTTAATAATTGCGACAGGTAGTCGTCGGCACTTTTTTGTCCGTCAATATAGCCTCTGACATACGCATATTTATATATCCCAAAAACAACAATAAGGGCCATGACAACACTGCTACTTAACATCAATGTCTTTAAAATAATTGATACGACTTTATTCATGGCCAACTTGTTTATTTTCTTTCGAATCAAGGATTATCGTAACCGGTCCATCCAGGGAAAGCGGGATTTCCATATACTCACCGAAAGAACCGGTTTCAACATTAATTCCCTTACTTTTAAGTTTTTTAATAAAATCTCTGTACAGTTTTTCTGCTTTTTCGGGCTCACCCGCATTTACAAACGACGGTCGGTTCCCCCCTTTAGTATCTGCATATAGTGTAAATTGGGAAACAACAAGTACGGAAGATTTTGTATCGGTTACCGACAAATTCATCTTCCCGTATAAATCCGACATAATCCTCAGTTTTGACACTTTTTCAACCAAAAATTCGACATCTTTTTCCGTATCTTGGCCACCAACCCCGAAAAGGATCATCAAACCCTTTTCTATCTCACCAACCGTTGTCCCGGAAACATTTACTTTCCCGAAATTCACTCTTTGAATCACAAGCCGCATGCTTTATTTTAACAAATATAAATAATTGATGTTTACTTATTGGAGATTTTCCCAAGTCATCGTTGGAATCTTGAGAAAAACTTGATAGGATATCCTTATAAATATGACTGAAATTTTAAACGTAAACGGGTTGACGGTTGTTAGAAACGATCACACAATAATCGAGAATCTTAGTTTTACTGTGGAAAAAGGCGAGACCATGGCGATTATCGGACCAAACGGTGCAGGAAAGACAACTCTTCTTAGAGCAATACTCGGGCTTATCCAATATAAAGGAACGGTTATATGGAAAAAAGGAACAAAAATCGGATATGTACCCCAACGACTTTTTATTGACAACGACATTCCGTTGACCACAAAAGAATTCTTTGAAATAAAACAAAAAAAAACGTCAAAAATAATGGAGGTTTTGGAAGCCGTCGGGTTAGGCGGAAAGAGTCCTGGGCTGAAAGACACCGAAAAACACATATTAAACAATAAACTCGGAAATTTATCGGGGGGAGAACTTCAAAGAGTTCTGATCGCCTGGTCACTATTGGGGGACCCGGATGTCCTTCTTTACGACGAACCCACATCGGGAGTTGATATTGCGGGTGAGGAAACTGTCTATACAATGCTTGAGAAACTTAAAAAAGCCAGAGATTTGACTATTATACTAATCTCGCACGAAATTGAAATTGTCAGACATTTTACAACTACGGTACTGTGTCTTAATAAAGAAAAGGTTTGTTACGGCGCTCCCCGGGAAGTAATTACACAAGAAACGATTGATAAACTTTTTGGCGAAGAAGTCGGTTTTTACGGACACAATCACAAATTTTAACATATATGATAATTGATAATCTTTTTGCTCTAGTTGTCGTTTCATCGCTTGTCGCTGCCGCTTCTGCATACGTTGGGTCATTCATGGTCCTAAAAAGAATGTCGCTTGTGGGCGATGCTCTTTCACACGTTGCCTTGCCCGGTATGGCAATTGCGATAACTCTTGGAATATCTCCGATAATCGGTGCATTTGTAGCCCTAACTATTGCAATTATCGGAATCTGGTATATGGAAGAAACATCGGAAAATTATCCGGAAGCTTTGGTGGGAATATTTTTTACGGCCAGTTTGGCAATAGGAGTATTAATTACCAGTGAGGCAGAACTTCTTGAAGCGCTTTTCGGAAGTATTGAGAAAATGAGTTTGCTCGAAGGGATAACCTCGGGAATCTTAAGTATTATTATTATTCTCGTTGCAAGAACTTATATCAAACCACTTCTGATTTCGGTGATTTCAAAGGAACTTGCACTCTCGACGGGATTTAATCTGAAAAAGATCAATCTATTGTACTACCTTCTTGTCGGGGTGGTTGTTTCCTTGGGAGTAAGATTCGTCGGAACACTTCTAATGGGTGCTTTGGTGGTTGTCCCTGCCGCCAGTGCAAAAAATATCAGTCCAAGCTTTAAAAGCTACTACACGTTGTCGGTTGTTATCGGTGTGGCTTCATCACTCATTGGAATATTTGTCGCAAGAGCACTTTCGTTGGAAATTGGTCCGATTGTCGTTTTGGCAAGCATATTTCTCTATTTGGTTACATACGTAGTTAAATTAATCAGAGGAAAATAAT
>CAZSNC010000009.1:0-27754 GCA_964608405.1 uncultured Gammaproteobacteria bacterium
TTCAACAGGTGCAGCGATTGCTACAACCGAGACAATTCCGGAGCTTAAAGGCCTATTTGACGGAATGGCGCTTCGTGTTCCGGTAGTGACTGGTTCATTAACCGATTTTTCACTACTTCTTAAAAAGAATGTAACGGTTGAGGAGATAAACGAAGCGCTCACAAAAGCAGCAAACGATAATGCCCTTTTCAAGGGAATATTGGCGGTATCCAACGAACCACTTGTATCCTCTGATATTATCGGCAGAAGCGAATCTGCGGTTGTTGATCTGGGTTTAACGCAAGTAGTTGGCGGAAACCTGGTTAAAGTTTTTGCCTGGTATGACAACGAATGGGGGTATGCAAACAGACTTGTAGAGCAAGTAATAAGGGTAGGAAATACGATTACATCGGAGAAAGCCCCAACGGATCCGATTACATTATCTTTTACAAGTCAGTAGGTGTTTTTTTTGCATGTTTTTGCATGTTAATAATTCCTGCATTTAATACGAATAATAGTGACGAAACCTTGGATATGATATCCAAAATAGGCGACATTGTTCTTCCTGACGGAAGTCCTTTGGAGAGAATACAAATAGACACCAACGACGGAACGTTCGAAAATATTAAAACCATGACCCCCGAAGTACTTTCTGAGATTGATACAAAATTGAAATTTGATTACCACCTGATGGTGAAAAATCCTATCCTTTGGATTGAGCGCTGTATCAGGGGTCAGGCAGAGAGAGTGATCGGACATATCGAAAAGATGCCAAGTCAACTGGAATTTATTGAAAAAGCAACCGAGCTTGGAGTAAAAGTTGGATTTGCACTGGATATTGACACGCCGATCGACGAGATCGATGAGACACTCTTAACGAGTGTTGATGTTATACTCTTAATGGCGTATTCGGCTGGTATGGGTGGCAAGATATTGGATGAGCGTGTTTTCGGAAAAATTGAGATGCTTAGTGAAATTAAACAAAGAGATGCTACGCCTTTTAAAATATGCCTTGACGGTGGAATAACGGAGGATAATATAAAAAGGGTAAAGCTTGCTGGGGTAGATGAAGTTGCAATGACAAAACGGATTCTTGAAGGAGATGTTGAGAAGAATTTGGAGAGGTATTACAAGTTAATGTATTAATCTATTAACAAATTATTTAAATATTATGGACGATTATATACACAAGCCGATAATTAAAAATATTGCTTTTTTTGGTGATGCAAATTTGGATCCATCAGATCCGGTTTATAAAAAAGCATTTGGGGCGGCAAAACTTCTCGCTGAGCACGGATATACCATTGTCAATGGAGGAGGACCGGGGGTTATGGATGCTTCAACTAAAGGAGCAGAATCCGGTAAAGGAGAAACCCTGGCGGTCACATTTTTCCCGCAAAATGCTCCAGGATTTGAAGGAAGATATGTTGGTAACGTTGTTGATAAAGAGATAAAGACTTCAAATTATATTGAGAGGATGTTTAAACTTATGGAACATGCCGACCTATACATAATATTTAAAGGGGGAACCGGAACAATCAGCGAATTGGGAACAGCCTGGGTATTGGCCAAGCTTTATTACGGACACCATAAACCGTTTATTTTATTCGGTAATTATTGGGCTGAAATAATTGATGTTTTGAAAAAGAATTTAAATATCGACAAAAAGGAATTGAGTGTTTTTGAAATTGTTGATAAAGAAGAGGAGCTTCTTCCAGCGATCAGAATGTTTGAGAGGAAGATGAAGAAACACGACCACAGTAAATGTTTTCTTTGCAAAGGAAAAGACTGTGCGTTTATCACGTAAAGACCTCTTAAACTTCATTACCTTTTGAGCTATTGCAAACTGTTATAATGAATTTATGCAAGATCTAAAAAACGCCTGCCGCAGATTACGCTACCTTATTTTAAATTCAACAACAAAAGCCGGATCGGGACATGTTACTTCATCACTATCGGCAGTTGAACTGATGGCAGTACTGTTTTACCGCCATTTTCGTTTTGATCTTGACAACCCGAAGTTTCCGGAAAATGACAGACTGATTTTCAGTAAAGGTCATGCAAGCCCTCTTTTTTACTCCCTTTACGAACTTGCCGGGAAAGTCTCGGAAAAGGAAATGATGACCCTAAGGCAATTGGACAGTCCCTTGGAGGGACATCCTACAAAAAGATTTAAATATACGGAAGTACCAACAGGTTCATTGGGTCAAGGGTTGTCGGTTGGTGTCGGGATGGCTCTTTCGGCAAAAATGGATAAAAGGAATTTTTTAACCTACGTCTTACTCGGTGACGGAGAGATGGCCGAAGGGCAAATCTGGGAGGCTTTGGAAATAGCTTCGCATTATAAGCTTAATAATCTTGTTGCAGTAGTTGATGTGAATAGACTTGGTCAAACCGGACAAACACTTTTGGGACACGATATAACCTCTTTGGAAAATAGGATAAAAAGTTTTGGCTGGAGGACATATGTTATTAACGATGGGCATGACGTGGAAGCAGTTGATCAGGCTTATAACTATGTCTTACAGGAACTTCCCAAAGCAGATACCCCGTTTATGATTTTGGCAAAAACAATTAAGGGCAAGGGAGTAAGTTTCTTGGAAGACAAAGAGGGTTGGCACGGCCGTGCTTTAAGCGAAGATGAATTATCACGTGCCTTGAACGAAATCGGAGATATTCAGAAGGACTTGAAAATAAATATAAAACTTCCGGTTACGGAAATGACCAAAATGGTTTCTCCCAAAAGAAAATCAAAAAATACTTCTGAGCTTAGATACGAAGTCGGTGAGCTTTTTCCGACGCGTGAAGCATGGGGTCGGGCATTGCAGAGTTTAGGGAGTATCCACCCGGAAGTGGTGGTGATGGATGGGGATATGAGTAATTCGACAAATTCCGATATGTTTGGAGAGAAGTTTCCCGAAAGGTATTTTGAGATGTTTATTGCAGAGCAAAATATGGCATCGGTCGCACTTGGTCTGTCAGAGCGGGGTAAAGTGCCATTTATTTCAACATTTTCCTCGTTTTGGACAAGAGCTTATGATCAAATGAGAATGATCCATTATTCGGGAAATCACATTGTCGTTTGTGGATCCCACTACGGTGTATCCATAGGTCAGGATGGACCAAGTCAGATGGGACTTGAAGATATATCAATGTTTCGAACTCTCCCTGAAAGCACAGTGTTTTGTCCGTCTGACGCGGTATCCTGCCGGGAAATAACAAAACTTGCCTACAAAAATAAAGGCTTGAATTACATTAGAATAACAAGGTATAAAACACCTGTTATTTATAACCATAACGAGAAATTTGAAGTAGGCGGCAGTCATACCTTAAAACAATCGGATAATGATTCTGTAACGATTATAGCTACCGGGGACACCGTATATGAAGGTATGAAAGCGTATGAGCAGCTGGCTAAGGAGGGAATCTCAACCCGACTTATTGATGCGTATTGTATAAAACCTATCGACGCGGCAATTGTCAAAAAGGCTGCGAACGAAACTAAGGCAATAATTACCGTAGAAGATCATTATCTTTCCGGAGGTCTTGGGGATGCCGTCCTGGATATTTTAGCAACTGTAAGTCATGTCCCTGTTTATAAATTGGGTGTGACAAAAATACCAAAAAGTGGGAGAGCGGAAGAGCTTTTGGCCTACGAAGAAATTTCCTTTTTGGACATAGCTAAAAAAGTACGAGAAATTCTTACCTATTATCAAAAGTAATATACCTCTTAAAGAGGCAATGCTGAGGATGTTGCCGATGGATTAGTTGGAGATACCGGAGTTATTATTGTTGAATTTAGAATTTTCGCAAAAATGTCGATAGCTTTTTCGGACATATCGGTACTGGAATAGATTGCAACGGTAAGGGGCTTGCTATCCAAAAGGGTGGTTGCTTGTGTGTTTCCCACAAGCCAAGGCATGCCGTTAATTGTCTTTTGAACGTAGGAATTGGTGGCGTTAATTTCCGCCGCCAAAGCATCGAATGAATCATATTTCTTAATAAGATCATTAACCGGACCAACTCTAAACTCAAAACCGCTTGAAATTGTACTTTCCTGATAGGAGAAGTCGGGAGAATTTACCTTTATCATTTTCTGTCCCGCAAGGTCTTTATCTTCAGAATCCTGTGCTTTCCAATCCGGTGGAATCATAAACTCGATAGGTAATATTGTACTTTTGTATGAGGTATACCCCGAGTACGGATCTGCCGAAACAGTCGGAGAAGTTAGGGTTTGAGTAGTTGTTGTGTTGGGAATAATTTTTTTATTTAACACATAATTTTGGTATGCCAGATACCCGACAGCTCCCAAAACGATAATAACGAGTATGAGAAGAAAAACAAGAAATGTAGGGGCTTTCTTTTTCGGTTTTTCCTCGACGATTGTACTTCCCAAATTGATCGGTGCGGCAACAGGCTGGGTTTGTGACGGGGGAGCAGGTGGAGTATCAAATGGCGATGTTGTCTGTGGAGACGGAGTACTTGTACCTATCGGTTGAGGAGTGTAAATGGGTTGCGCATTAAATTCCCCTGTTGGAGGAATCGGACTTACAGGTGAGGGAACCGCAAAAGGTGATACAGGTTCCGGAGCTGACGATAATTCTGTCTGTGGTTGTACTGGCTCTGTAGTAGATGCAAAAGGTGAAACCGTTTGTGGATCACTTAACCCTGCGGAAGCGGGGAAGGTTGGTGTTTGAAAAGAGTTGTCAATCTGTGGCATTGGTGGAACTTGCGAACCTGGGATATTACCCATACTCACATCGTCCGCAACTGTTGGACTTTGTGTAGGCAGACCACTAATTAATGAATCCGATGTCGGATCAACGCCAGGTTTCATACAAAATCAGTATGCAGGAATTTCCTTGATGATGCAATAATTAAATGCTAAATTGAATATAGATAAATTATGGATGTAGGATTTCTGTCTGAAATTGCAAAAAGGTTGGTTGCGACCGGTAAAGGAATTCTCGCGGCTGATGAGAGCGATAAGACAATTGAAAAACGCTTTAGTACCATCGGATTGGAATCAACAAGTGAAAACCACAGGCTTTATAGACAGCTTCTTTTTAAAACAGCAAACATCGAAAAGTATACAAGCGGGATTATTCTTTTTGACGAAACAATCCGTCAAAACTCCGATGAGGGAATTTCTTTTACCAAACTTCTAAATGATCGTGGAATTATACCGGGAATAAAAGTTGACCAGGGAACAATGGAGTTTGAACCCGGTTCGGCCGAGAAAATTACTCAAGGATTGGAAGGCTTGGAAACAAGACTATCCGATTATAAAAGTCTGGGTGCCCAATTTACAAAATGGAGGGCCGTAATTACGATAGGGGAAAAGATTCCGACGGATAGTTGTATTGAAGCAAATGCCGTACTTTTAGCCAAATATGCAAAAATTTCCCAGGAGTGCGATATGGTCCCGATTGTTGAACCAGAGGTGCTTATGGATGGCGGACACGATATCCAAAAATGCGAAGAGATTACATATAAAACACTAAAGGTTGTCTTTAAGGCTTTAAATACCGAAGGGGTTGAGATATCGGGGATGTTGCTTAAGCCAAACATGGTCATCAAAGGTAAAGAATGTTTTAAGGAATCCTCCTCGAAAGAGATTGCCGATGCAACTATCAGATGTTTTTCCGAAGTTATTCCAAGGGAGCTTCCGGGAATCGTCTTTCTGTCAGGAGGCCAAAGCCCTGAAGAAGCAACGGAAAATTTAAACGAAATCAACAAGCGTGATTTTTATTGTGAACGCAGCTTTTCCTTCGGCAGGGCGCTTCAGGAGCCGGTACTTAAATCATGGCTTGGAAAAACGGAAAATATCGAAAATGCACAAAAGGCTTTTTACCACCGCTTAAATATGAATTCACTTGCCAGAAGCGGAAAGTATTTGCCGGAAATGGAGACTAATCAAAATGAATGAGATTGATTTATTGACAGTTGGAGATGCATCTTTGGACGCCTTTATTTTTCCAACCGAAACGGAAGCACTTTGTCAGCGAAACGACAAAGATTGTCTGATTTGTTTTTCGTATGGCGATAAAATTCCGGTAAGGGATTTGGAGTTTTCAATCGGCGGAAACGCAGCCAACAATGCAGTTGGAAGCAGAAGATTGGGAATCAAATCAGCTGTGAATTTAACTCTCGGTGAGGACGATATTGGAAATCAGATTGTCGAAAAACTAATTAAAGAAGGAGTTGATACGTCATTTGTGTTCAGGCAGAGTGGAAAAAGGTCAAACTATTCCCTGGCCATCAATTACTCCGGAGAACGCACAATTTTTACCTATAAAGACGAAATTGACTACCAATTTCCAAGCGACCCGCTTTCAGCGAAATGGTTTTATCTGACTTCAATGGGAGACAGTTTTACCGATACTTACGCAAAAGCGGTTGAGTTTGTTAAGGGAAATTCAGATATAAAACTTGTCTTTAATCCAGGGAGTCGTCAAATTAGGGCTGGGGTTGAAGCAATAAAGAACGTTCTGGAAGTAAGCTATATGGTTTACATCAACCGTGAAGAGGCAGAAAAAATTTCCGGTTTTTCCGATTCCCGAGGAAAAGAAAAAGAACTATTGGAGAAAGTGTCCGCACTTGGACCCCGGGTTCCCATCATAACCGACGGTCCGAACGGGTCATTTGCATTATTTAACGGAAAATATTACAAAGCCGGAGTGATGCCGGTTGACGCTTATGAAAGAACAGGAGCTGGTGATGCATTCGGGTCAGCGTGTTTGTCTGCACTTATTAAAGGAAAAGACATAACAGAGGCACTTTTATGGGGAACGGTTAACTCTGCCTCGGTAATTGGGTATGTAGGGGCTCAAAGAGGACTTCTTAGTGAGGTGGATATGCAAGAGTGGCTTAAAAGGGCGAGAAGTAGTGGGGTGGAAGTAAATGAGTTTTAAGAGAATTGCAAACAAAAAATGTTAAAACGCAATTGTAAAGGTCACAGTGTCCCTGTATGATTATCTTTAGATAAATTATGGCTAAGATATTTGTTTCAAGAAAATTTCCGGGAATTCAGCTTGACAGACTTTTTAATTCGGGGCATGAAGTTTCCCTTTGTGAACACGATAGACCGCTTGAAGCGGAGGAATTTTTAGAAAGAGCAAAAGGAATGGATGGAATTTTGTCTTTTTTGACGGACAAGATCGACGGAGAGGTGATCGATGCAATAGGTCCCCAAGTGAAACTTTTTTCCAACTATGCGGTAGGCTTTGACAACATCAATGTTAAAGAGGCAACGGACAGAAATGTATTGATTGCCAATACCCCATGCGATGAGGTAAATGAAGCAGTTGCGGAACACGCCGTAACCCTGATGTTATCCCTTGCAAGAAGAATTGTCGAGGCGGATGAATCGACAAGAAGGGGAAGTTATAAAGGATGGGAACCGAATATTTTCTTGGGTCATGCATTAAGGGGAAAAACCTTAGGTATTATCGGACTGGGGAGAATCGGGACGATGGCAGCTAAAAGGGTTAAGGGATTTGATATGAAAGTCTTATATAATAAAAGATCTCCCGACCCTGAAGCGGAAAAGGAATTCGGAATTGAGTTTGCAGAACTTGACAGGCTTTACGCGGAATCGGATTTTATTTCACTACACGTTCCTTTAACCGACGAGACAAGGGGAATGATTAACACTCAAGCCATTTCAAAGATGAAGCAGGGAGTGATTATTGTTAATACCGCAAGAGGGGCTTGTGTTGACGAACATGCACTTGTTGAAGCTTTAAGATCCGGCAAGGTCGGTGGTGCCGGACTTGATGTATTTGAAACAGAACCGAATATCAACCCGGAACTCATCGGAATGGAAAATGTCATTCTTACCCCGCACATTGCCAGTGCAACCTGGGAGGCGAGAGAAAAAATGGGACAGTTGGCGGTAGATGCAATCATTAAAACTTTTAACAACGAAAAACCCGAAAATCTTGTTAACTCCGAAGTGTGGGACTCCAGAAGGAAATAATTAGTGCTTCAGTATATGTTTTCATAGTACAATCTTAATATGAGTATTTTTGGAAAGAAGAAGAAATTCGATGATGATGAAAACATAGAGGAAAGAGACTCAGATGAGAAAGAGGGGAAGAGAAGTCTTAAAGTTAAAAAAATCAAAGACTTGAGTCCCGAAAACAAGAAGAAAAGAAAAGAACCGATTAGATCATGGAATAAATTTGACAGATTATTTCTTTTTTTAGTTCTATTTTTGACTACCGGGTTATCGCTTTTTCTTGCAATGTCCTCAAGGGGTTATAAACTGCCTAATCTGCCTCGCATAAAAATACCGAATATTAAAATATTTGGGGAAAAAACGATTGTCTTCGAAGGAAGTAACCATGATTCAAAGGTGGCAAAGAAAGTACACGATGAATTTATTCTTGTCACAAAAGGTTTAAGTGGTATTTATGGCTTTTATGTTGTAAATATCAACAGCGATTATTCGTTCGGAGTATATGAAACTGAGAAGTTTCAGGCAGCTTCCTTAATAAAACTGCCTGTGATGGTTGGAATGTATATGGCGCGTGAAGAAGGGAAGCTGAATCTGGATACGAAGTATAAACTCAAAGTAGAAGATAAAGTTAAAGGATCGGGTTCGCTTTATGCAAAACCGGTAGGTTATGAACTGTCGTATAGGGAACTTATCAAACTTATGGGAAAAGAATCCGACAATACTGCGTTTAACATTTGCCGAAAGTATTTAGGTGATGAAAAAATACAAAGTATTATCAGTGGAATTGGTATGAAGGATACAAGTATTTTGGCTAACACAACAACTCCCAAGGATATTGGGATATTTTTTCAAAAACTTTGGAACGGAGAAATAATAAACAGTACGAATACAAACGAAATGTTACTGTTTTTAACAGATACTATTTACGAAAAATGGTTGGCAGCAGGAATTCCGGAAAATATTAGAGTTGCACACAAATATGGAAGAGAATTAAAGGTTATAAATGATGGAGGTATAATTTATGCAAATACTCCATATATTACCGTGATAATGAGCAAAGACGTTGTCGATTCAGAAGCGGATAAAGCCTTCCCCGAGCTATCAAGGATTATATATACAGGGGTTGAGGACAATTAATTATTAGTCATACATGTTGGCGGTTGCTGACAACCACATTCATCTTTTTCTCCTGCAATAACAGTTCCATCTTTACACCATCCTGGAGCGGGGGGTGAATAAAGAGGACAGGAAGAGCAGGATCTATCGAATTTGAAAGTAGAGATAATTTGATTTGCATAACCTTCATATTTGTTGATTGACTCACTACAATCATAAACAATAGTTGGAGATTTTACTATTATCTCCAGAGCTTTTTGGTTGCCAAGATTTACAAGAAATGATTGTTTCCCTTCCGGCATCTCTCCGCCTGTATAAAAGAAATATGCTTTCTTCCCGCCGATCGTAGCCTCTCCGTCGTACGAAGCAGTGTCGAATTCAAAGCCAAAAGTATCTTTCCAAATGTCTTTATAATTGTTTCCAGAATGTGGAACTATTATTATGTTTATCTCGCTTACTGATATCTCCGTTTCAGATCCGGAACTATTAGTTTTACATACGACCGGTTTTGATGTTATGTCGTTTTGATTAACCGAGAATTCGGATGGGTATTTCAGCTCAAACCCATACTCTCTATTGCTATATGTTTTCCAATTTGCAGGTGTTTCAATATCAAACTTTTTATTTTCAGTTGTGTCATTAGATACTTCATTGATTTTCTTGTTAAGAAGGTTGTTTTGATAGGCCAGATAAGACACAGTTGCCCAGACGACAATGATTAAAGTTGTGGCACTGAGAGCAAGGGTATTTTGGAAAAACCTCAGTTTATTAAGGGGCATTTGTTTAAAGTATACAACAATCGATAAAGGCAGATTTATTGAGGGGAAGTGATAAGCGGATAATGAATTATTGCCGATGAGCTTGCAATCGGGCAATCTAAGCAAACCAAAGTGCCCAGTGGGTCAAGAAGGAAGGGGTGGTTTTGTGTTTCAATAAGATCAGCAGGCAGATCAGGGCTTGCAACTGTACCTGTTGTTTTATCAATTTGAATATCTTTCTGCCCACTCTCAATGTTTGCACCAACCCTGTCTTTCAAGAAGTATTCAAATCTTGTTCCGCACCCGGGGTTGTTTTCATCTGTCGGAAGATTCCCCGTTGTTGAACAGACATTTTTTCCGACAACTCCTTCGGGTTGTCTCGGCCAGGAGTGTCCGTCGTCGTCTTTGTTGTAATCACCCTTTTCGGATTTATCGAGCGCATATTTAATTAGTTTATTCCAGATGGGCGAGGCTCCTGAAACTCCCGACACGGCGCCGCTCATTTCCGTATTGTCGTTGTTTCCTACCCAAACAACGGTAACAATTTGTGGTGTGTAACCGATTGTCCAATTGTCGCGTCTATCGTTTGTTGTTCCTGTTTTAACCGACACTTCGGGATGGTTTTTAACAACCAAATATGAGCTTTCTCCAAAAGCTGCGGAGCGGGCGTTATTATCATACAGAGTGTGAGAGATAAGAAATGAAACTTCGGGATCTATTACCCTTGTTCCCTCGATTTCACCAACCTTATTTTCCTCATACAATTTTCCTTTCCAGTCGGTTACTTTGAGAATCGGATTAAGTTCAACCCTAACTCCCTCATTTGCAAAAACCCCGAAGGCTACCGCCATATCAACCGGTTTTACCTCACCACCACCCAATGTCAGCGACAATCCGTAATTTTTAGGATCTGTAAGTGTTGTTAATCCCATACTTTTTGCAAAATCGACAAAATTCTCAAGCCCATTTAAGGCAAGTACCCTCACGGCAGGAATGTTATAGGAGTTACCGAGGGCAAACCTTGGTTGTACGGCACCGTGGAAAGATCCGTCGTAGTTTACGGGACAATATTCCCTTTGTCCGAATACTTTAAAACAAGTTGGGACATCGGCAAGTGGGGTTGAGAGGGTTATCTTCTTATCCTTAAGACCAAGTGCATAGTTGAGGGGTTTAATTGAAGATCCCGGCTGCCGGTTGGCAAAAATAATGTTAACTTTACCGTCTTCATCTTTGGCAAAATAGTCTTTTGACCCAACCATTGCAAGAATCTCTCCGGTTCTCGGATGGGTAATTATTGCGGCACCATTTCCTACTTTTTGTTTTTTCAATTTTCCAACCTCGGTTGCGACTGCGTTTTGTGCATACTCCTGCAGATCGAGGTCCAATGTTGTTGTTACACGTAACCCTCCCTGTTCGACAACCGCATCGCCGTATTTTTCCGCCAGTAATTCCTTAACCCAAAGGGAGAAGTGGGGTGCTTTAAACTTTTCCGGTTCCGCGTACTTTATCTCTTCATTCTTTGCTTTGTCGGCTTCTTCGGTGGTAATTATTTTATCCTCAAGCATGCGCTTCAAAACTATATCCTGCCTTACCTTTGCCATTTCCGGATGTGCCCCGAAAGGCGAATATTTTGTAGGTGCTGCCGTAATTCCTGCCAAAATCGCCGCTTCAGCAAGGGTCAGATCTTTTGCGTCTTTATCGAAGTAAAGCTCTGCCGCAGCACCGATTCCGTAGGCAGTTGATCCGTACGGAATTTGATTAAAATAAAGGTCAAGTATTTGTTTTTTTGTGTACATTATTTCAACAACAACCGTTATTGCAAGCTCTCTTATTTTTCTTTTTATAGTCCTCTCCGGTGTAAGAAGCGCATTTTTAACCAGCTGTTGTGTTAAAGTCGAGCCGCCCTGCAGTTTCTGTTTAAAGACCGTGTTGTAAGCCGCACGCGTAATTCCGGTTATGGAAAAACCCATATGTTTGTAAAAGTCCTTGTCTTCAATAGCAATTGTGGCATTTACAACATAGTCGGGCAGTTCGTCGATATTAACGGGACTGCTTCTTTTGTCGGCATATATTTCATATATGAGCTTTCCGTTTCTGTCATAAAGCTTGGTCGATACGGGTACTTGTGACTCGAGTAGTTTGTTTGGAAGGGGAATTCCCCAGAAAACCCATATTAAAAAGGTAATTACTGCCAACAGTATTGTATAAATAATCGCAAGACGTGTCTTTTTGCTATGTGGATATTTACGCGTCCGATTATTTATTTTTTTTCTTAATTGGGATGTTTTATTTCGATGAGGAAAAAGAAATTTTTTAAAACTGACGGTAAAAGCACTAATATTTTTAGCGTAGGTTTTTACCAATTTTAATAGCTTGCTGAGAATAAAAGATAAAAATTGCACGCTCTTTTTATAAGCGCTTTTCAATGAAGAACCTTTTTCCGAAAAACCCTTTTCTGATAGTGTCTTTTTGGGAACCTTCTTTTTACGATCGTGTTTGGATATGCGTTTTACCATAACCCATCGATTATAGTATATAGTACAAGATATGCGTGGAAGAATTTACAGTTGTTACATAAAGTCTTTCTGCGATAGTTTACTTAGTTTAAGTAGTACCATAATTTGCTATTATTAATTGATGATCGGTGATCTTGAAATAAAAAATTGGTGGAGTTACGTTCACGATGACATTAAAGAGCTTCTGATACAGTCGCTTCTTTTAGTGGAGACTGCCGATAAATGGGAAAGTCATATCAGCGAAACCTTCGGAAGAGGTTCCATTCCTAAAGAAAGATTTAAAGATTATTCGTTTATTGTTTTTCCGGCAGCAAAAGCATATGAAGGATTTTTAAAAAAGATATTTCTTGATTTGGGTTTTATCAGTGAGGAGGATTATTACGGTAAACGTTTCAGAGTAGGGAAGGCACTCAATCCATCACTCGAAAAGGAGTTGAGGTTAAGAGAAGGCGTATATGACAAAATTGTCGGTTTTTGCGGAGGTGAAGATCTGGCTCAGCAAATGTGGTTGTGCTGGAAGGAGGCCAGAAATATGGTTTTTCACTGGTTTCCCAACGAAAAAAATGTTGTGTCACTTGTTGAAGCGAAAGAGCGGGTAATGATGATTTTGGAAACTATGGATATGACATTTGCAGGATGTAAATTAAAAAAATAAATAACAGGAGAATAACTACTAAATTAACAAGTGCAATGATGAAAAAACATATTAAAGCGACATCTCCAGGCAGTATAAAAACTCCGATTTTATTCCTAGTTTATTTGATTACCATCTGGACTTTTTACAGGATGAATTTTGATAACTCTGATGTTTTGGAGGAACTTGTTATAAAACCAATAATTTGGCTTGCGCCGTTATTTCTGTACATTTTTCCGAAAGAGAAAATTAGCCTTGCTACAATTGGTGTTGCCTTTAAAAACCTTTTTCCATCGCTTTATTTGTCGCTTGCACTTGGTGTCGGATTTGTATTTTTAGGATTGATTGCCAATATAGCGAAATACCAGGGGGTGAATTTTGGAGCAAATATTGGAGGTAATCTCTTGCCCGGGGTTACGGTTTCTTTCGCTACGGCAATTACCGAGGAATTGGTTTTTCGGGGGTACTTATTGAGCGCTTTTATTAAGAAACAGGGAAACTTATTTGCCGTTATATTAACGACACTCTTTTGGACATTTATCCACGCTCCTATTGCTTATTTTGTATGGAGAATGGATGCCATTCAACTCACAATCTATTTAATCTTAACTTTTATTTATGGACTTGGTGCCTCGGGGTTGTTTCTCAGAACAAAAAACATCGCAGCCCCGATACTTCTTCATGTACTTTGGGAATGGCCGATTATTCTTTTCAGATAGCCATTTGATTTTAAGAGCTGTTTGGATGTATATTTACACTTACAATGCTTCGAAAGATAATGATATCTTCGGCTGTGTTTATTTTTTCCTTGGGGATTTTATTTACATCGGTTCTTCGTACTGCTGCCGTCAAATATGAAACAAACGGGGTAAGATCGGGTGAAGTTCTTGCGGATAGCGATTACAAAATCGATTACAGCCTGGCTTACCCGGGGAAAATCCTTCCGGATAATTTTTTTTGGCCGCTTAAGGCGTTAAGAGATAAAGTCTGGCTTTTGATTACAACGGATGATTTGAAAAAGGTCGAGCTTAGGATTTTATTTGCAGACAAAAGGGTGGGAGGAGCGGAAATACTTGTCAATGCCGGAAAGAACGAAGTGGCACTTTCCACACTGACAAAAGCGGAAAAATATTTAGAAGAGGCATCACTAACAGAGGAGAGTTTACGTTTGACGGGAAAAGCCTATTCGGGCGATTTGCTTCTTCGTCTTGCCAATGCTTCATTAAAACACTACCAGATTTTGAAAGAGTTGGAAGATAAGGTACCGGATGACATGAGCGTCATTGTTATTTCATCCGAGCAGATACCTATAAAATCATACGAGAAGGCAAGAAACGCGCTGTTGGAAAAGGGTATTACTCCTCCAATTAATCCGTTCGTTTGGGAATAATATAAGGTATTGGATAAACATCTAAAGCACTATTTTTTTAAACGTAATTTTACTTATAATAATCCCTTAATATTTTACGGCAATTAATAATTGATTAGCTTCACAACACGGCTGAAATGCGTTATTTTGATGTATTTAATGATAGTTGACGATATCCATTTAGTGTACAAAGATCACAACAGCACTATCGGTAGTAGTTTTTCTTTTCATACATGAAATTAATATGAGATGTCCTTTTTGTACGGCCACGGATACAACAGTCTTGGAATCAAGGATGGTGGATGAAGGAAGAGCGCTAAGGAGACGAAGGGAGTGTCTGAAGTGTAAGAAGAGATTTACTACGTACGAAAAAGTCGGAGGTTCAACACTTTGGGTGGTTAAAAAGGACGGTAGAAGAGAACCGTTTGATAAGGAAAAAATAAAAAAAGGTGTATTAAGGGCTGTAGAAAAACGTCCTGTCTCGATGGATCTTGTAAATGACCTTGTCGAAAGTGTAGAGAGGGAAATGTTGAGAAAAGAAAAAGAGGAGGTCTCAAGCCATCTGATCGGAAAAAGCGTTTTAAAAAGGTTAAAAAGAATCGATAAAGTGGCTTGGTTAAGGTTTGCGAGCGTGTACCTGCTTTTTGAAGATCTTGAGGATTTTGCAAAAGCGATAAAAGAGTAAAAGAAAAAAATGAAAAATAAAAAGCTAAGGGAAAAAGATATCCTTAAAAAGAATATAAAAAACAAAAACGATGGTAAAAATAATACCTCTTTATTGGATGGCATGGAGTTCAAACCGTATCCGGAAGTTATATCTTCAATAACCAAAAAAGTCGGCAATCGACCGAAACTATCAAAAAGCATGCCGCGCGGTGTATGGACCGAACAGTCACAAAAAGTACTTGAGGAGAGATATCTTCTGAAAGATTCAGAAGGAGTAGTCGTGGAGACACCAGATGAGATGTGCTGGCGTGTTGCCTGGGATATTGCCAGTGTTGAGTCTGTTTGGGGAAGTAAAAGATCTGAAGTACAAAAAACTGCGGAAGTATTTTACAAACTTTTAGTATCACACGAGTTTTTACCCAACTCTCCGACACTGATGAATGCCGGAACCGGAAACGGGTTGCAATATTCCGCTTGTTTCGTTCTTCCTGTTGAAGATTCTCTGGTTGGGATTTTCGATGCTCTTAAATACCAAGCCCTTATACACCAAACGGGCGGGGGAACCGGTTTTTCCTTTTCAAGATTGCGCAGTCGTGGTTCGATGGTTAAATCCAGCCGTGGAACGGCATCGGGACCGGTTTCTTTCATGCGTATTTTCGACGCGGCAACAAACGAGATAAAACAGGGCGGTAAAAGACGGGGTGCTAATATGGGAATATTGAGGGTGGACCATCCCGACATAATCGAATTTATTCACTGTAAAGAGGAAGGTGGTATTACAAACTTCAACATATCGGTTGCCATAACGGACGAATTTATGAAAGCCTATGAGGATGATGGGGAATATAATCTTATTGATCCGAAAACAAAAGAGGTGAAAGGAAGACTTTCTGCAAGATATGTTTTTAACGAAATTGCCTCTGCTGCCTGGAGAAGCGGTGATCCGGGACTTATATTTATTGACAGAATAAATAAAGGTACCCCCAATCCGATTCCGGAACTTGGGCCGATTGAGTCGACAAATCCATGCGGGGAACAGCCCCTGTATCCTTACGATTCGTGCAACTTGGGCAGTATATTTTTGAATAATTTTGTCAGGAAGGTTGACGGAAAATATGAAGTTGACTGGGATAAATTAAATACAGTCTCCAGGGTATCGACAAGGTTTTTGGATGATGTTATTGACATGAACCCGTATCCGATGGCTGAAATTCGGAAGACTTCACTTGCAGCAAGAAGAATCGGTCTCGGTGTCGGGGGATGGGCAGACATGCTTTGCCTACTGGGAGTGCCGTACGACAGCGAAGAAGCAATTTCCCTGGCGGAAAAGGTGATGAAAACAATATACGATGCGGCGGTTGATGAATCGCAAAAACTTGCAAAATATAGGGGTCCTTTCCCGCTATTTTCAAAGAGTGTTTATAAAAATAAAGTTAAACGAAGAAACTCGACAATTACGACAATCGCCCCAACCGGTTCGATTTCGATCATAGCAGGGGCAAGCTCCGGAATAGAGCCTTTGTTTGCTATTGCATTCCAGCATATCGTTAAAGACAAGAGTCTGGACAGGACTCTTTCCTTCATCAACCCGATTTTTGAGCAGATTGCAAAAGAGCGTGGTTTTTGGACAGATGAATTAAAAGAAAAAATTGCCAGGGAAGGTGTTGTAAAGGATATTTCGGAAATTCCCGACGATGTTAGGCAGGCTTTTGTTACGGCACATGAGATCCACCATGACTGGCATATCAAACACCAAGCTGCTTTCCAAAAATACACCGAGAATGCCGTAAGTAAAACAATAAACATGACCAAAGAAGTAACGGAAGAAGAAGTTAAATCGGCGTATTTGCTGGCATGGAATAGCGGTTGTAACGGAGTAACTGTTTTTCGTGACGGATGTAAGAATTCACAGGTACTAAATGTTGGCATTAAGGACGAAAAGGCAAAGCAGGAAGAAAATCTTGAAAAGATTATTCCCGGCGAACCAGCTCTGGAGCGACCCTTTGTCGTAAGCGGTGCAACCTATAAAATAGCAACGCCCGTCGGGACGGCATTTGTAACCTTGAACAAAGACCGGGAAGAAAATCCGCTTGAGCTCTTTATCAATGTCGGAAAAGCAGGGAGTGACGTTGCGGCAATGGCTGAAGCATTGGGGCGTACAATCTCAATTGCTCTACGTTTCCGAGGAAATTTGAGTTCAAAAGAAAGGGCAAGGGAAATTGCAGAGCAGCTTTCGGGAATCGGGGGTAGAAGATCCGTCGGGTTTGGACCAAATAAAATATTGTCTCTTCCCGATGCAATATCGATGGCACTTTCGGTTGATATGGGTTTTAGGATTAACGGATACCTAACCCAGGCGCATTCTATGATGAAAGGTAATCAGGTTGATAAAGATAATCATCAAAATGGTATGTCCAAGGATTTCGAGAAAGTTGAGGAAGAGGTAAAAACAAACGGACATACACCTCTCAATTTAACAGATGGTGAAGCAAATCATAACAACGGGAACAATCAGTTATTATTTAGTTCACAAAATACATCAGAGGTTAGTAATACTCCCGACCAGTTGAGTTTCAGCGAATTCAAATTAAAAGGTGACATCTGCCCAACCTGCGGAATCGGTGCTATGGTTTACCAGGAGGGTTGCTCCAAGTGCTATGCTTGTGGCCACAGTGAGTGTTGAAATACAAACATACTAATTCAATGAACAAAATAAAAAAGGTGATTAAGATAAGCGGTGAATACGAGGATTTTGATAAAAATAAAATCTTTCAAAGCATATACCTTGCAGCAAGAAATGTTGGAGGAAAAGACGAGACAATTGCCAGAAGTTTACAAGAAGAGGTTATCACAATACTTGACAGTAAGTATCCCAAAGCAGAGGTTGTTAAAACCTCCGAGATAGGTGAAGTTGTTGAGAAGGTGCTTATCGAACACGGGCATGCAAAGACGGCAAAAGAGTTTATACGTTATCGTGAGAATAAAAAACACCTGCGTCAGGATAAGGATTCCTTGGGTGTGAAAGACGATATCGGACTTTCCTATAACACCCTTTACATTCTGAAAATGCGATACCTCAAAAGAGACGAAAAGGGCAACATTCTGGAAACTCCCAAGCAAATGTTGCAAAGAGTTTCCTTGTTTTTAGCATCGGTTGAGAAGAGTAAGAGAAAGCAGGAGTTTTGGAATAAAGAATTTCTTTCTATCATGGAGACTTTTGAATTCCTGCCCGGTACAAGACCGCTTACAAATGCAGGAAAGAAGTATGCACAACTCGGAAATTGTTTTGTCTGGCCGGTTGAGGATGATATTGACGGAATTTTTGATATTCTTCACAAATCAACCCTTATTAAAAAACACGGTGGAGGCTGCGGGTATAATTTTTCCAGATTAAGGCCCGAAGGAGATGTCGTCGGGGGAATACCGGATCTTGCGGCAGGACCCGTTAAAATTATGGAGATGTTTGATCTGATGACAAGTTTGTTTCGTCAGGAGGGTAAGTATGAAAGTGGAAATATGGCAGTATTAAACGCCAACCACCCCGATATTTTTGCTTTTATTTCTGCAAAACAAAATGACGGATATTTGCAAAAAACCAACCTCTCCGTAGGAATTACAGATGAATTTATGCAAGCGGCTCTTAAAGGAAAAGATTGGGACTTAATTAACCCCAGAAACGGCGAAATTATAAATACCGTTAAAGCCAGGTCGATTTTAGAACTTATGGCAACAATGGCATGGCAAACCGGAGATCCGGGAATTTTAAACCTATCGGCAATAAATAAAGGTACCCGGTTCGGCAATCCGCTTTTAAAAGAATGTGGTCCGATTGTAGCTACCAATGTTTGTGGGGAAATTCCGCAGTATCCTTACGAATCCTGCAATTTGGGATATGTTAATTTCGTGAAGTTTATTAAAAAGGGAAAGTTTGATTTTGAAAGGTTGGGGGAGGTAATGAAAGTTGCCACACGGTTAATGGATAACGTAATTGATGCGTCATGGTTTCCGGTTAAAGAAGTTGAAAAGTCGGTCAAAGCACACAGAAGAATCGGTATTGGATGTGTTGGGTGGGCGGATGCACTTATGATGATGGGAATACCCTACGACAGCGAGGAAGCATTTAAACTTGCGGAAAAAGTAACACGCAAAATGTATGAATCGGCCTTTGACGCGTCGGTAAAACTTGCGAAGGAGAAAGGTCCCTTTCCGCTTGTTACAAAGTCGATTTGGGCAGATAAAAAGGACAAACCGAGAAATGTTGCACTTTTGACATTTCCGCCAAGCAGTGGAAATGCCGTAATTTGCGAAACATCATTCGGGATTGAACCGCATTTTGCCGTAGCTTACGAACAAAATGTTTTAGAGGGAATGCGCCTGACAACCGTTGTTCCTTACTTTGTGGAAGTTTTAAAACAACGCGGGCTTTATTCAGAGGCTTTAATTCAGAGGATAATTGATAACCATGGAAGCGTTCAGGGGATGGAGGAAATACCTATTGATATTAAAAAGGTTTTTAAAGTAGCACACGATATTAATTGGCGTGACCACATTAGGATGCAATCTGCCTTTCAAAAATGGACTGATAATGCAATCACTAAAACAGTGAATATGTCATCGTCCGCGACCCCGAATGACATCGAAGAAGCATATATATTGGCTTGGAAATTGGGTTGTAAAGGCCTTACCGTATACCGCGACAAAACAAAGAGTAATCAGGTAATTGAATTCGGGGGGAGTAAAAACCCATTACCCGATATTTTGAAGAAATGTCCGACGTGCGATTTACCGCTTACAAAAGACAAACGTTGTTATAAGTGCAAACATTGCGGGTTTTCAACGTGTGAACTTTGAGTGTCTTTTGGTGGGCCCGAAGCTGTTATGCTGGCAAAAATGTTTTAACTTATCCGTGACTTACGGATTTTTTGGACCACACAACTGCTTTCGGGTTTGCCAATGGATACCCAAGGACGGATGAAATAGACAATATAAATGCCGATTTATACGAAAAAAGGAGACAAGGGAACTACCTCAATATTTAAAAAAGAGAAGGGAAAAGCTGTCAGGCTTTCAAAGGCTGATTTATTAATCGAAACAATTGGAAGTGTCGACGAGGCAAATTCGTATCTTGGTATTCTTCGCTCTATATTAATAAAAGGTGTTATGGGTATTGATTTAAAGAAGGAAATTGAGTACCTCCAAAAGGATTTGTTTACAATCGGATCAATGTTGGCAGGGTCTAAATTACAAATTTCAGATGGAAGAGTAGGGGAATTTGAAGACAATATTGACAAAATGGACCAAATTCTTCCGAAGCTTACCAATTTCATATTGCCGGGTGGTAGTGAAATTTCCGCAGGACTTATGTTTTCAAGAACCTTAGTCAGAAGAGCGGAAAGAAGAGTTGTTGCCCTGACAAAAATCAGAAGGGTTAACCCCACGATCTTGATTTATCTTAATAGATTATCAGATTACCTGTTTGTGCTTGCACGCTGGGTTAATTTTAAAAACAATTACAAGGAAATGAAATGGAGTAATTGATTTTGATAATACCTCACTCCTGAGGGAGGTATAATTTTTTAGATTTGATAGGGCAAGCAAGACAACGAAGATCCCTATTTTTATGTTGGCATGTAACAACAACCTCACCTTTATTTGTTCTTATTACATTTATATCGCTTGAATCCTTTAAATGTGTTACGAGTTCATAAAGTACAGGACAGTGTTTAGGTGCTTTTTGTAAAAAAACCCCTCGAACGGCTTGTCTTACTTGTGAATCTGATTCTGTAATTCTTGTCATGCCAGGAGGATTCTAATTCCTGTTGTACTTTTCTGTCAAGGCTGAAATAGCTATAACTTATTTCCATGCAAAGAGAATACTTTTTAAGTATATAATGAATTTATTATGGTATTAGATGCTGAAAGAGAACAAATACAGGGAGAAGATTTAGTAAAAGAACGACCGACTGATGTCGAGATTCCACCCGAACTTGAACGAGGCGGAATTGTTCAAAGGGTTCAGAGCCAGTTTAAATCACAAGTTACGGATGATAAGGGAAATCCTCTGATACAAACTCCGCAAACACAAACCGTCACAATTCAAATTCCTGCGTCACAGCAACAGCTTGAAGATTGGGCAAAAGGAAATCCGGATAATGCCCTGACATGGTTTGCGGTATTTTGGATTCGTTTGATTAAGAAAGCACTGCATTTTGGATGGCGGATGATTAAAAAAATTACGGGAAGGAGTGAGGAAAATGTATAGCGAAATGGATGTAATAATTGCCTTTTTATCGATTTTTTCGGTGTTTATTTTTGCATCGGTAATTTTTGCGTTTTACATCTTCACTAAAATAAAACATCGCAACAGGGAAGATGAATCAATAGACTCGGTACTTTTACAAGTTGCCGTTCATAAGAATAATGAAATTAAAATCGATGCAATGGAACAGCTTTTTTCTGCGCTTTACTCGGTTAAAGGCGGTGGTTGGAAGCAAAAGTATAAAACCCAACCCACTCTTTCCTTCGAGATTGTTGCCAAGAAAGAAGATATCCGATTCTATGTCTGGACACCGAAAAAGTTTAAGGACATGCTGGAAAAACAGATTCACGGTGCATATCCAGATGCTGATGTTGTGGAAGTTCAGGAATATAATATTTTTAACGAGGAGGGAAAAGTTGCTTACAAAGCTTTCCAACTTTCAAAGGATAACTTCTATCCGCTGAAAACCTTTAAAGAACTGCCTGTTGACCCTATGTCCTCAATTACCTCGGCATTGGCAAAAATGGGAGATGGTGAGGCTGCCGCAATTCAGATATTAATATCTCCGGCTGAGAATGCCTGGTCAAAATCGGGTTCTTCATTTATTTCGTCGACAAAAAAGCAGGAAGCGGATCCGGAAAAAGCGAAATACTCCGTTCCCGCAAAAACACTGGAAGCGGTTGAAGGAAAAATTGCCAAGTCCGGTTTTGACACTTCAATCAGAGTGGTTGTTGTTTCCAAAGATATGGAATCAGCAAAGTCTCATTTATCAAATATCTCAAGTGCTTTTGCGCAATTTAACGGAGACCTTAATTATTTGAAAGCCAGAAAAATAAGACAAAAAGGAGCGTTTATAGAAGACTTCATTTATAGATATCACCCGATGTTTGATATTTTGGGTAACAGAAAATCAGTTTTAAACGCAGAGGAGTTAGCTTCCATTTATCATTTTCCCAACAAAACAATAACAACCCCACACATATATTGGCTGTATTCAAAAACGGCCCCTGCTCCGTCTCAAATACCGGAAAACGGTACATATTTGGGATTGAGTTCATATCAAGGTGTTAAAAGACCCGTTTATATTTCCGATGAGGACAGAATGCGGCACATGTACATTGTGGGAAAAACCGGTGTCGGAAAATCGGAACTTCTTAAGGATTTGGTAATACAAGACATCAGAAACGGGGAGGGGGTTTGCTTTATAGATCCGCACGGAGACGCGGTAGAAGAGCTTTTAAACCTTATTCCGCCGGAAAGAGCTGAAGATGTCATTTATTTCAATCCGTCTGACTCTGAGCGTCCAATGGGATTGAATCTGCTGGAGGCAAATACAGAAGACCAGAAACATTTTGCGGCAACCGCCGTTATCAATATGATGTACAAACTTTTTGACCCATATAAAACCGGTATTGTAGGACCGCGTTTTGAACACGCAGTCCGAAATGCAATGCTTACTGTTATGTCGGTCGAAGGATCAACATTCATTGAGGTCATGAGGGTATTAACCGATGCAAGGTATGTACAGGAGTTACTGCCTTACGTTAAAGATCCGATAGTCAGAAGGTACTGGACCGATCAGATTGCCCAGACATCAGACTTTCACAAATCGGAAGTACTCGATTATATTACTTCGAAATTCGGGCGTTTTGTCACAAACAAGATGGTGAGAAACATTATCGGTCAGTCACAGTCTTCTTTTGATCTTCGCCAGGTGATGGACCAGGGGAAAATACTATTTATTAACCTTTCCAAGGGAACAATAGGGGAAGAAAACTCAAGCTTCTTGGGACTTATTTTAGTCCCGAGAATATTGATGGCCGCAATGAGCAGAACAGATGTTCCTAAAGAACAAAGACGACCTTTTTATCTTTATGTTGATGAGTTTCAGAACTTTGCAACACCGGATTTTGCGGTAATACTTTCAGAAGCCAGAAAGTATGCACTTGCTCTTTGTGTTGCCAACCAATTTATCGGACAGGTTGAAGAAGAGGTTAAAAATGCAGTATTCGGGAACGTCGGAACAATAATATCTTTCAGAATAGGAACTACAGACGCAAATTATCTACAGCATGAATTTGCACCGGTTTTTGCAGAAGATGACCTTCTTAATGTTGAGAAATATCATGTTTATACAAAAACAATCGTCAACAACGAACCAGTTCCACCTTTCTCAATGGATTTATATAGAGATACGGCCAAGATTAAATCAATGGAAAACCCCAAAGTTGCAAGTATCATTAAAGAAATGAGCAGGCTCAACTTCGGAAGGGATATCAAGTTAGTAGAAGCGGAAATAGCAAGAAGATCAAAACTATAGATTGGGTAATTGACTACCAGTAATTGGCTTCAGGTTGTAGACAAATCGGTTGAGACAAGCGTTTGATTTTACGTATCAATTATTTAGTAAAGCAAAATGGGATTTACCCGTAAAATTCATTATTAATTTTTTGATATTTTACATCAAGTATAATTACTCTATGATATCGGTTTCTAAACACAATCAAGTTGGTGGAGGAAGCGGTATTCGGGACACAATCTTGTTTTTGGTAATGGGTGTTATTTATTCAGGACTAAGTCTATATGTAAATTCTATACCGAACTCAACTCTCTCAATTGTTCTTGTTGTTCTGACAATCCTTTATGTCTGGGGATATAAAAAAACTAATTTTGAAAAATTAACTTTAAGGAAAATATTTGTTGTAATATTTATTATTTCTACGATTCTTTTTACCTCTTCATATCAAACGGGGTCGGATATTACTAATTATATTCTTGGTGCAAGAGTTGAGATTATTGGGAAACAAAATCCTTATGAGATTGCCTATACCGAATTTAAAACAGATTCGATTTATGGGAATTTCAAAGACTATATTTGGGGGACGATGCCCTATACATATTCCCCTTTATTTTTACAAATCAGTAAAATCTTACTTTTGCTTTCCGGAGGGAATTTTTTAATCCATGCGTGGTTGTTTAAATTGCTGTTCTATCTGACATATTTATCCAGCGTGTATCTTTTTTCAAAGATAAACAGGGATTTAAAATCAATTTACCTTTTTGCTTTGAATCCGTTAATTTTAAACGAGCTTGTAAGAGTTCCCCATGTTGAGTCTCTTATAATATTTATCCTTCTTTTGGGAATATATTATTACAAGAACAAAAGGTTCAACTTTTCCTTTGCAGCATTTATCGCGCTTGTATTAATAAAAATTTATTATATTTTATTAATCCCGGTTTATTTTCTGGATTTTTTAAGAGATTATAAAACCAAGTTTTGGAAAATGTTTAAGTTGGGATTTGTCGGGGGAATTACTTTTGTTGCATTTTATGTTCCTTACTGGCGCGGACTTGATACTTTTACCGGAATTTACACTCTTTTTTCTTCAGACTTTGGATTAATTTCTTATAACACCTTAACCGTTATATTAATGCCGGTGGTTTCTATATTTGAAGGAAATTTTTACAAAAACTACGAAATATCGGGACGAATATTAGCGGTAACGGGGATTTTATTGATTATCTATTATTTTATTAAATCAATAAAAAGGAAAATTAATTTTTATAGTTTTATTAATACTTTAGGGATTACATATTTAATCTTCTTGTTTTTCATGGTTAATTGGTTTTTTCCTCATTACGCGACAGTATTAATACCGCTATTTGCTTTGTATTCAAAAACATGCGTGGAAAAATACCCCAAATATATTTTTGCTCTTACATTCTACTCGGCGCTTTATTATTTGATATTGAAATAACCAGAATTTAGTTGTTTGGAAAATTGTTTTAAAGGATGCAATTAAGTTTTTATATTCTTCTTGATATAATATCCTCACAAAACATCGTTTTTGGGTGCGTAGCTCAGTGGTAGAGCGCTACTCTTATAAAGTAGATGTCCATGGTCCGAATCCATGCGCACCCACAAATCTATGTCTTAAATTAATCAAATGGAAAAAGAAGGAATTGAAATACAGATGTTACCTAGTAGGGGTGTGGGGAAGCGTTCCCCAGGTCAAGTATTGGTTTTGTATGCTGATGATGATGAAGGAAATCCCTATGTTGTATATCATTCACCTTCCTCAACTGCCGATAGAAAGGCGATTATTAAACAAGCGAAATTAGAATTTGATGCACGAAAAAATAATGGACAGATTGCTACAAACTTCCGTTTGGAGAGTATGTCCGAAGAAGAAGCTGTTAAAAAAGGAATTCTTCCTGGAGTTGATCGTGTTGACATACCACCACGAGAGTAATCTAGATCTTAGAGGGAAGGGAAAATAAATTAACTCTTATCTTTTTTATAAGCTTCATACAAAGCATCATCATGCATAATGTCTTTGTAGTTTTGCGCAACAGACTTCATGGGCCACCTGGAGGAAAAAATAATATATTTTATTACTTCACTAATGTCTGGTTTGAATCGTTCCCAATGTCCTGTATTGTTATCAACAAAAAATCCCATACAGTCAAAATCGGGACCTTTAATGTAATTTGTACTTTGATTCGACAATCTATAAAACTCGAGACCTTTACTACCCAGGTTTATACCGACGAAATGAAGATAGGGTTCACCGTTGATATGGAGAGGATCTATTTTACTGGGTACGCCGCGGATGAGTTCTATTTTGACCGTGGGTTCTTTTCCTTTAGAAGTTCTTTCTGGAGTCATATTACAGCTCAATAAGTTCCTGTTTTTTGCCTGATTGGGTAATTTGTGCAAGTTCAAGATATCTTTCGGTTGTTGAAAGCCTCTTATGCCCTGAGACTCTCGAAAGGAAAATCAGATCAACTCCTGCCTTGAGATTTTGTACCACAAATGTGGTTCTGAGGTCGTTTACTGTATATCCCGGGATTTCGGCTTTTTGGAAGAACCTGTCAATTGCTGCTCTTATATTTCTTATGGCAAGCGGTTTCCCGTTTTTACTGACAAAAATAAAAGGTGAATCTGAAATAGGTCTCTCTTTAAGATATTTCTCAAGTGTCTGTTTGGCCGGTTGGTTTAAAGGTACATCTCTTGCGGGTTGGGTTGCGTATGCATCGATGTGTAAATTAGCCCCCTTTAAATTATCCAGTTTTAAAGTTGCAACCTCCGATATTCTAAGTCCGGTTTGGAGGATTATCTCGATAATTGCGGCAATACGCACATCGTTTCTGACAATATCCCTCAGCGCCCTGTACTCAATAGCGGAGAGGAATTTAGGAACGGAAGATTCGATTTTCGGATGTGATACAGTAGTTGACGGATCAAAAGAAACGCTCTTGTTGTCGATTAGGAATCTAAAGAAGGTTTTTACAGCATTTAGTTTTCTCGACACAGATTTTGGAGTGTACTTTTCGGCAAGAAGGGAATCGCGGAAACTTTCAATATCGGAAGATTTTACCTGGTCGGGAGAAGAGATGTTTTTCTTGGTAAAAAAAGTCATCATTTGCTCAAGATCTGCACGGTATGCCAACACCGTCGAGGGGGACCTCTTTTTATCTTGTAAGTTTGCGATAAACTTCGGGAGCAGGCTTTTTAGTATATCCTGAGACATATTTTAGGGCAGTTTGTAAGCTATTTCGGGATGTAAAACCACAAATTTAGCTATTGGGTGCAATAATAGCACAACTTATAGTGTGGGGTCAATATGCTGGGGTGTGATTGTTTAATAGGTAAATCCGGTTTATTATTATTTAAACCGAACCTAAGGGAAGCTGTTTCCAAATACGAGGCTGGTTTAATCCGACAGCATCTTGAAACAGAGCTTATTTATTCATTGGCCTATAGGAGGGAATACATCGATTATGAGAAATATGTTTACTTTCAGAAAAAGTACCGATACGAGAGAAACTAAAGCTAAAAACAAGATAATAAACCTTTTTCTGGTTATTATTGTTTTTCTTTTTATTGTTTCGCTTCTCCAAACTTCTGCAAAAATTAGAAAGATGAATGATGAGGTCAGAAGCCGCGAAAACCAACTAAAGCGACTGAAGGAGGAAGGGGAGGAGCTAAAAAGCAAGTATGAAGAAATATCAAGCAATGAATATATGGAAAAACAACTCAGAAATCAGCTTAATCTGGCAAAAGATAATGAAATTATATTAGTTATTCCCGACGATGAGATATTAAAACAACTAGTTCCTCCGGACACTCAGGAAAATAGTTACGACATGAGACCGAACTGGAAGAAATGGCTGGATGTGTTTGGAATAGAATTATGAGTAATTATTAACTTCTTGTTGCGGGGTTAGGAGTTGGACCTAATCTGGAAGATTATGCACCTTCTTGTGTTACCACAAGGGTAGGACTATATCATCATCCTGATAAATTAACTAATCAGGAGTTTGGCGTTTAGTCTCTACGGAGTCCAAGTTCATATAATTGAACAAGGTTCCCTCGGTATTGACCCACAGAATGGGTTGTCCACCGATATAGCCAAATTCTCGCTTAAAATTACTTTTAAGTGGGCCCATTTCTACTAGCCTTCCGTGCAGCCGTACACTACCCCGCATGT
>CAZSNC010000010.1:0-6325 GCA_964608405.1 uncultured Gammaproteobacteria bacterium
TTTGCCGCGCTCTCCGCGGTGCCGGGCGCGGGGTGCGCGGCCACTGATAATATTTCCATTCAAAAACTGCTGCCCAGCAGGGATTCGAACCCCGATTTCCACGTCCAGAGCGTGGCGTGCTACCCTTACACCACCGGGCAATAATTCAGTAGCCATATTATATCAGAAATGAGGCTATAATATGATTACCGTGTTTATACTTATTGACAAACCAAAAGGAATTTCTTCACACGACGTTGTTTATCGATTGAGAAACATTACCGGTGAAAAAAGAATTGGACATGCGGGTACTTTAGACCCAAACGCTACTGGACTTTTGATTGTCGGGGTGGGTAGAGAATCAACTAAAAAATTGTGGACAAAATTTGGAAAGTTGGATAAAACATATGTTGCCGAAATTGTCTTTGGAGAAGAGAGATTTACGGATGATGTCAAGGGCGATACTCGTGACTCAGAATTTGTAACGAGAATTAATCTCATCCCCAGAAAGCCTATGATTGAGGAAATTCTTAAGATGTTTATCGGAGAGCAATTGCAAGTACCCCCAAACTACTCTGCTATAAAAATTAAAGGCAAAAAAGCATATCAATTAGCCTTAAAGAGTCCAAGTTTGTGTCCAAGTTTAAAACCAAAGAAAATTACTATTTATTCCATAAAACTTCTCAAATATAAGTTTCCAATTCTTGAAATTGAAACAAGGGTTTCAAGCGGAACATATATCAGAGCTTTGGCAAGAGATTTGGGAAGAAAACTCAAATGTGGGGCATATCTTAACAACTTAAGAAGGGTGAAAATCGGGAAGTATAGAATTGATGACAGTGTAAGTCTCAATAAATTAACCGAGAAGAACATATCAAATCATTATTTTGACTGATTATTTTTTCAAATATATTGTTTATCATTAAACTATGAATATTTTACAGGCGGGAATTCTTGGAATTGTTCAGGGATTGACTGAGTTTTTGCCGGTTTCATCAAGCGGACATCTTGTCCTGGTACAAAGTTTTATTCCGAACTTTTCCCAGCCAGGAGTATTATTTGATGCATACCTTCATTTTGGAACACTTCTTGCGGTATTGGTTTATTACTTTAAGAGAATTTTTAAATTGGATTTTATCTACATAAAAATCCTGGTTTTGGCTTCTATCCCTGCGGTTGTTGTCGGATTTTTACTTAAGGATCATATCGATGTGATTTTCCAAAACACAAAATTGGTGGGGGTTGCACTGCTTCTCTCCGGAATTATGAATATTAAAACTGACAGCAACAAAGAAATCTCAGATAGAATAACTGTTAAAAGTGGTTTTTTGGTCGGTCTTTTCCAGGCTTTTGCAATTTTGCCGGGTTTGTCACGTTCCGGTTCGACGATTTTTGCGGGAACACTATCGGGCATCAAAAGAGAGAAAGCTGCCGAGTTTTCCTTCTTGTTGTCTGTTCCTGCAGTAGCCGGAGCCAATGTTTTGGAGATCATTAAAAGCGGCGGGGGTGCGATATTGAGCTCAAGTTATATTGTAGGAATTATTTGCGCATTTTTAACAGGAACCGTATGTATAAAATTGTTGCTCAACATCTTGGGCAACAAGAAATTCAAATACTTCGGTTATTACTGCATAATAATTGGAGTTGCGGCAATACTTTTCATTTAAGAGGATTTTTAATTTTCAGTTATTTCAAAAGAAGAACTATCTTTGGAATAAACAAGCTGGCTCCGACGATGATTGACATAAATGCTCCAAGAAGAACACATGCCGCCGATACGTCTTTGGCAATTTTTGCCGATGGGGAAATTTCAGGGCTTACCAAATCAACCATTGTTTCAAGGACGGTATTTAACAGTTCGAAAGTAAGTACGTAAAAGATTGTGAAGGTCAGAAACAACCATTCTATCGATGTTAGTTTAAGAAAGTAACCAACCATAAGGGCTAAAATGGCCATGACAATATGGATTCGGAAATTTGGTTCATTTCTGACAGCGGTATTGAGTCCCTGAAAAGCGTACCTAAAACTTTTGACAGTGGTATGTCTTAAACCCATAAGGTACTTAAAGTATATTGATATTTTTTAAATTTTCCAAGAATGAATTGTTGATATACAATGAAGTATGAGTAAGTTTGGCAGCCGTGGTGTTTTGGTGGTTCTTTCGTGCCTATTTATAATTCTATTTTCCTGGCTTTTTGCAGGAAGAGGTGAAAAAAAGGAAGTTCGGCAAAACAATCTTCCTTCCGATACCAGCGGAAACTTTGATTTAAATAAAAAAACGGGTTATTGGCATGGAGAAAAGATCAACATACCTCCATACATATTCGATCTTGAAGACAAAAAAGTATTGAGTGTTGTTCCCAGGGAAGACAGGTGGGTTGAAGTTGACCTATCCGATCAAAAACTCTATGCCTGGGAGAACGGAAAATTGTTTTTGGAGAGTCTTGTCTCAACGGGGCTTCCCTGGTTTCCGACCCCGGAGGGTGAATATACAATCTGGCTCAAATCAAGAGCGGTTACCATGGAAGGCGGGGAGGGAAAATATTATTATAATCTTCCCAATGTTCCCTATGTAATGTTTTTCCAAAATTCTGATCTTCCCAAATCGCTTGGATATGGCCTACACGGGACTTATTGGCATAATGATTTTGGGAAAGTTCACAGTCATGGATGTGTTAATCTTCCTACATCTATTGCCAAAGAACTGTATTATTGGACATATCCCATGCTCTCAAACAATCAGAAGTCTGTTTACGCAACGGATGAAAATCCCGGAACCAGGATTGTTATACACGAATAATATATGTTGACATCTCTTTTCAATATCGAAAAACATGCTCTAATCACTTTCATCGCCAGTTTTTTAGTCTGGTTTATGATCGGCGGAGTATTGTATTTCTGGTTATTCAGACGGAAGTTTCGTTTCGGTGAGGTTGCAAGTATCTTTATGGCGGTTCTTTCCGCCTGGTTAATTTCGGAAACCCTTAAAAAAATATTTCCAATTCCGCGTCCGTTTCTTGCAAATGGACAGGATCCTTTGACGCTAACCTGGCCAATGGACTCATCTTTTCCGTCAGCCCATGCATCCAGTGCCTTTGCTTTGGCACTGAGTTTAAGAAAATCGGACAAACGGCTGTTTTTTCTATATTTCGTTTTTGCAATTGTTGTTGCTTTCGGGAGGGTAGTTAGTCGGGTTCACTATGTTGTTGATGTTTTTGCCGGTGCCTTAATCGGAATTCTTACCGTATTTATATTGGAAAGACTCGGTTTTGAACGATTATTCAAAAGAATTCTGGCTTGACAATTAGCAGCTCGATGTGTAGACTGCTAAGGATATCGATACTTCAAAGTGAAGTAATGCTATGCAGGAAGACAAACAAAACATGATCAGAAAAGTTCCTATCGTTCCCATTAGGGGTTCAATAGTATTTCCCAATACGGATGTTGTTTTAACCTTCGGAAGAAAAAGAAGCGTTGTAGCTGTAAATTCGGCTTTTCAAACAGATAAAATTGTTGCTATATTTGCCCAAAAAGACGCAAAAACCCAAGATCCCAAGTTTGAAGATCTTTATTCTACGGGAACAATTGCCGTTATTACCCAGATGATGTCAACGAACAATGAAATCCATTGTGTTGTTAAAGGTCAGGCCAGAGTTAAACTTCTCAAGATTTCGGAAAAAGATCCGTTTATAACAGGAGAAGTCAAAGAACTTAATGAAAATCCTCCGACTGATGAAACAAGGGCATTTTCCAATAAACTGATCGATCTTTTTAAGAAAGCAATTAATTTGGGTAAGCAGGCTGAAGTAATGACTGTCATGAAGCTTATTTCGGGCACTCCGGAACCCAATGAAGTTGCCGACCAAATAGCATCGCTTCTTGAGATTAAAACTGCCGACAAACAGGAACTTCTTGAAACTTTGTCTTTGAAAACCAGATTGGAGAAAGTATTGCAGTATCTTACACACGAAGTTAACGTACTCGAGCTTGAAAAAACCATTTCTACAAAAACCCAGAAAAGATTTGAAGAACAAATGCGAAAAACAATGCTTCTCGAAAAGAAAAGGACAATTGAAAAGGAATTGGGGGAGGAAGAACTTGGTGACATGACGGTTGAAGAATCAGAAACATACAAAAGAAAAATCAAGGAAGCACATATGCCCAAAGATGTTGAGGATAAAGCCAAAAAGGAATTGAAAAGACTTACACAAATGTCACCTCACAATCCTGAAGGAGGGTACCTTCGCAATTACCTGGATTGGCTTTGCGATATGCCATGGAGCAAAGTAACTCCGAATAATGTTTCGATTGTCAACGCGGAGAAAGTATTGGAACACGATCACTATGGTCTCGGTAAAGCAAAAGAAAGAATTTTGGAGTATCTTGCAGTGATGAAAATCAAAAATAGTAAGAAATCCTCTGCTGATGAAGGTAAAAAAGACGAAGCCCAGCCAACAATTTTGTGTTTTATTGGTCCACCGGGAGTTGGTAAAACATCAATCGGTAAATCCATTGCAAGGGCACTGAAGAGAAAGTTTGTCAGAGTGTCTTTAGGGGGTATTAGAGACGAGGCCGAAATAAGAGGCCACCGAAGAACATATGTAGGTGCACTTCCCGGGAGGATTGTTCAGGGGATTAAAAATGCCGGATCAAAAAATCCGGTATTTATGCTTGACGAGATAGATAAAATCGGAACCGATTTTCGCGGAGATCCCTCATCGGCACTTTTGGAAGCACTTGATCCGGAGCAAAACAGCGAATTTTCGGATCATTATTTGGAAGTTCCTTTTGACCTTTCCGAAGTTATGTTTATAGCAACTGGAAATATGATCGAAACAATTCCGGCTGCCCTTCGCGACAGAATGGAAATAATAAATTTTCCCGGATACACGCAGGATGAGAAATACAACATTGCAGAGAGGTTTTTGTGGAGTAAACAACTTAAATTGCATGGGCTTGACGATACAAATCTGAAACTTGAGAAAGAAGCCCTCAATGAAATTATCGAAAGATACACGAGGGAAGCAGGTGTAAGAGATCTTGAAAGAAATTTGGCAACTGCCCTGAGAAAAGTTGCAAAATTGGTAGCAGACAAGAAAAATTTCCCGAAGAATATTTCAAAATCAGACGTTCGAAAGTTTTTAGGTCCGCAAAAGTTTACGTCGGTAATTGCAGAAAATAAAGACGAAGTCGGGATGTCAACGGGTTTGGCGGTAACTCCAGCCGGTGGAGAAATTCTTTTTATTGAAGTTTCCCTGATGCCGGGTAAGGGTCATTTGACATTAACAGGACAATTGGGAGATGTCATGAAGGAATCAGCAAGGGCTGCCTTTACCTGGACAAGGTCTCACTGGGAAGAATTGGGATTAAAGAAAAACTTCAATCAAAATATCGATGTTCATATTCATGTTCCTGAAGGGGCAGTTCCTAAGGATGGGCCTTCTGCCGGAATTGCAATTACTACAGCGTTGGTTTCGGCATTAACTCAAATCCCCGTCAAAAGGGAAATCGGTATGACGGGGGAAATTACTCTCCGCGGGAGAGTATTGGAAATCGGCGGAGTGAAGGAAAAAGTAATTGCCGGACATAGGGCAGGGTTGAAAACTATAATTCTTCCCAAGGGTAACGAGAAGGATATGGAAGACGTTCCAAAAGAAGTTATAAAAGACGTTAAATTTTATTTTGTTGATAATTATTCCGATGTAATTAAAATTGCGCTGAAGTCTTACCCTAAATCAATTAAAGCCAAGACGAAGAAGCGTATGTAAAATAATTCTCACAAAACATTAAACCACCGGCTTTAACCCTTGTGAGTATTTTTTTCTAATTGATTGGAATTAATAATAAAACACACTTTTTATCCTTCCGCTTCTAATTAGCCTCGCATAATGGTAAGATTGAGTGTGTTTGGCCCTATCGTCTAGAGGCCTAGGACGGCAGGTTCTCATCCTGTAAACCCCGGTTCGAATCCGGGTGGGGTCACAAACTGTTTTTCGGAAGTATTAAGTGCCTCACTAAGTGCGAAAATAGGGGACAATTTGGGTGTTCCATTAACCAGTTCTTTGTAAGTAGGAGTAGCCTCAAACAATAAGTCAAACATCGCTGCGTTTTGTAATGGATTTGAACCTGAAAGTATTAGTTTATCAAGGTGTTCCATATAATAACAGGTAAAGTTGATGATGGTTTCTATGTCCAACTGGTTTTTTTCTTTATCGTCCCTCGTTTCAACAAGGTTAGCCTTTTCTATTTGCAATCTCTCAATATCTTCCTCAAACATCTTAATAGTAATTGGGGAAGAAAGATATTTAATTTTATCTTTAAGCACTTGAGTTTCCTGCTCCTTTTC
>CAZSNC010000010.1:6425-23481 GCA_964608405.1 uncultured Gammaproteobacteria bacterium
TTAAATGCAAAAATCGGGTTATTCTTTAACCTCGTTACTCTCCAAGGTGGTATTGAATTTTTAACAATTCTAATTTGACCATTGTTTTCTAATATGGAAACTTTACCTCTATTTGCTTTATTGAACATATCAACAGATACAAGCCCCTTGAACCTGCCTTTTATGGGTTGTTCAACAGTCCACTTTTCAACATTTATACCCGCATAGATTGGGTTCTGTATTTTTCTTTGAAGTTCTTTAACAGTTAAAGGTTTTTCACCTCCAAATCCAATTATCTTCTTTTTATCAATAGGATCGTGACGTTTAAATTTCCTTGACTTATAGCCTAAATTGTTTATCTCTTTGACGATTTCTTCGTCAATTACACCTTTAGCCCTCAATTCAAACATTTTAATAAACCAAGGGGCTTCTGTTGGTTCTGCTTCCAAGATAACTCTTGTGCCCTGAGGAGTGTCAATTTTGACATTCCTATATCCAGGTGGTGCTGCCCTTACTCTATAACCCATTCTTACATATCTAACCTCAGCACCTATCATTCGGGTAAGAATATCCCTAACTTCGCTTTTTGTTCTTTCTGCCTCCAACATCTCACTTGTTTGTGATGGGCTATAAACAGACCAGGGATATTGAATACCAAGGTGACTGAGAGTGTTAATTTTTTCATTACTAATTATTCCGTAACAATCTATTAAATCCACGCCATACTTGGCTAATTGCATTTTGAGGGTTCCGTATATGGTAGAACCACCTCGTGTGAATCTGTCGATACTTCTAATAAAAAAGTAGTCAATTTTATTTTTAGGGTCCTTACAATAATTTATTGCCTCTTGGATAGGTTGGACATCTATTTCACCACTTGCTGATTGAGTATATTCAAACCACTTTGTAATAATAATTTCGGAAGCCAAAATGCTTGAAAGTTGTTCAGCCCTTTGTTTTATTTTTTCTTTTTGGTCATCAAATGAATCACCAATTAAACCTTGTTTTTCGGAAGATACTCTAAGCGATGCAATAGCAAACTTTTTCATAGTATTATGGGTGTTTATAATGATTATAAATTTTGTTGTTATTACTGTCCAAACCTTTTTCTTTTGTGTGAATTTCAATAATCCTGTCTATAACAAAGTTTGCTAAAACCCTCATTCTATCCTCTTCAGGACAGGAAGTAATACTTAATAATTGGGCAGAGATGATTTTTTTCTGTATATCTTTCATCTCCGATGGGTCTATTAACCAAAAAAGACACCCGCTTGGTGTCTATGTATATTTTACTAAATTGATTTATTTCCTTATACATTTTTGAACTAATTCACATAAGAGGAAAATTCACGAAGTTATTGGGTGGTAAAATTGAGACTTTATGTAGTTTTTAACTCACTTTTTTTCTTAGAATCTTTTTCTAAACTTTCAACTATTTTTCTTAAAAGGTCTATCCCTTCGTTTGGTTTCGACTCGTAAGTTAAGTATTTTTGAATTCCAATAAGATTTAGTAATTTTAAGGAAGCATTAACATTCCCCCCACTGACAGATTGTCTTAATGTTTTAATTGCCTCAATTGATATTTCATTTAGTTGTAACCAAGCGTGGTTAAGTAGTTCTTGGTTTTCTTCCTGTTTTCTTTTAAGTTGGGATTGGTATTCACTATAACAGATTCCATCTTGCATAAACCAAGTTCTAACTGTGTGTTCTTTAATGGTCAATAGATTTTTGGCTATTTGCTTATATGTATATCCCAACAAGCGTAAATCTATTGCCGATTGATATTTGTTATGTAAAATATGTTCATCTTTGTTCATTTCTGTTCATTACTACTGTTAACCATATTTAACAAGGGTTAGTGAGGTGGTTAATAAAGGTAAAATATCTTCAACCCTTATCCTCTGAACCAACCCCGAATGAGGCTGACAATCTGTTTGATTGTGATTGCTGTTCTAATAATGTATAGGTTCCTACAGCAATCTCAAATAGGGCATTATGTAATTCGGGAGGATATTTTCCAACCTGACTTTCAATAAATTTCACAAGGTGTGGTTGTTCTTGCACCATCTGTCTTTTTGTTCTTTCTAATCTATCTCCCCATTTTTCGGAACCTTTTTCGTGACTCCTGAAAGTTATATCAACTGTTTCTTTTGTAACGACAGGCAGACCTTTACTTGTAGTTTCTTTTTCCGCCATTAATTACCACCTCCCAACCTTGGTTTTGGTGAATTTAACTGTGGTTTCGTTTGTGTTCTTGGAGGTGCGATAAAAGTCCCTGCTTCTTCTTTTGGACGATTTCGCATATTACGTACATATTCTTTTGATAATCTTCTTGCTTCACTAAAATCGTGTTCTGTTAAACCCTTTTTTCTTTGCGCTGCTGCAACTTCATCATAATTCCAAGGAGGTATATTATCAATTTCCCTTCTTGCCATAACAACAGCAAGTTGTTCAATGGATAGTTTTTGGCTTTTTCCTGTTTCATTCAAAACAAGGTGGTGACTATGACTAACACCAGCATCAACTAATGTAGGACTTAATTGTATATGAAGTTTTCCTGCAGATTCAAAATCATCTCTTATTCCTATCCAGTGGCTCCAGTGTTTTGGTATTAGACCACTAAATGCTTGTTTCCACATCACATCGTGCCTTTCGTGACTAACGGTGTAATCCATACTTTCCTTGTGTCGGTGTTTTTCCCAACTTCTTTCCAACCACGCCTTGTGCTGTAATACACTTTTTTCAGCGTCACTTATTTCTTCGTCAAAATTAAATTCGTAGACACCTCCTCTAAAAAGGTCTCGTTCAAAGTCAGAGACGGTTGGATTTTGTGCAAGGTCGGTCTTTTTTTGAAAAATACGATTTAATAAACCACCTTTTTCTGTAACGCCTTCGTCCATATTTGTATTATAAAAAATTTATTGGTTAATTGCTATAAAGTTAAAATTTGGTTGTAGGTTATACTGCTGAAATGTATAATATACCCGTGACAAATACTCTTGAATGGTGTTCCATTTAAGAGATAGTTGGGTCACCATTAGGATTAAACCGAGGGAGTAATATTTATTTTTTCTTCCAAAATTTCTATTCTATTTTCCATTAGTGTTCTTTCATCACGAGCTGTCGTCACTTCCCCTAAAATCGGATCTATTTTGTCAAATAAATCGCTTTTTAGTTGTGTTAGTTTGCTGTCTAATTTTTCATCCAAAATCTCCTCGACTTTATTTTCAACAATATGTTCTATTTGTTTTAAATCATTTTTAGTTAATGTCATGTTTTTATTAAACTCTGTGAAAAGTCTACTGTCAATTAGCTTTGGTTAGTATAAATATGTCAAATTAAAGGTAAAATCATGTAATTCTTGAATTGTCGATAGAAATCGTACTGCTTTTTCGTTCGAAATGAAATAACTTTGGGTCACTTCAACAAAAACTTGGGTTTTTTCGTAATGTGTTAATCCTTTTACTATATAATGCTTCCAAATGGGGAAAGAGCGACTTTTCTGGGCGGATGTAGTCCGGACAACGGCAATATTTTTTGTTGTTGCAGGGCATAGTGCTCAATTGAATTTTTCATTTGGAATTCCAAATGTAGTAAATCTTTTGTTTTTTGCGTTATATAAAACTGGTGTTCCGATGTTTGTAATGCTTAGCGGGGCATTGCTTTTAAATCGTAGAAAGGAAGGATACTTTAATTTTTATAAACGAAGACTGGGAAGATATTTCCTGCCTTGGATGTTTTGGTCATTGGTTACGGCAATAGCTTTAAATTTTAACGATAAATATTTACATCTTTCGTTTTTTTCCAATTTTAAAACAGCCGTGCTTTCTTTCTGGTTTTTACCGATGTTGACACTTCTATATCTTCTTACGCCATTTATCAGAAAATTAGTACACAACTTAAGTTTTACCGAAATTACATTTTTACTGCTTATATGGTTTTTGGCGGTTTCTCTTTTACCCTTTACAATTAACTCACCTGCATTTCCTTTATATATCGATAATTCACTACTAACACAGACAATCCGTTTTTCAGGCTATTACGTTTTCGGATATTATCTTTCAAAATATAATGTTTCTAATAATATTAGAACGATAATTGCTCTGTGTATCATGGGATTGTTTTATATATTATTCCTGACGTTTAAAAACAATTCAGGAGAACTTTACTTCAATTATAATTCGCCAGGAGTAATCCTTATAAGCGTAGGTGTTTTTGTATTAATTAAAAATATTTCGGAAAAATTTAAAAGCATTCAAGAAGGGATTGTTAATAAATATATAATCTTCTTAAGTGAAGTATCTTTTGGTATTTATCTTGTCCATCTATTGGTAATGAATAATATTCTTTCAAAATTTGGCTTTCCTTTTCCGTTTAAAAATATTCCTATCCAGTCCTTGCTTAACGGTTTGTGTCTTTTTACCTGTTCGCTCGTTGCGATTTATTTACTGGGTTATATCTTGAAATTAAAAAGAATAGTCACATAGGGATTCACTTTATTAAAGGATGTTACTATAAAGGGGTAAAGATTACTTATAGTTATCTAAAAAGTTGAATTAACAAGTTATTATTGTATGGTATATATCTTTTATGACAATAGAGGACAGGAATAAGGAGCTTATTCAGACAAGGAGCGATTTCAGAAAAATATTAGTTCGTTTTCCGCAAATAATTGAAGGAGATCCCTCAAACTGGTGGAAGGAAACGGCGAGATATGCGCTGGGTTTAAAAAAAGGACTTAACAATTACCCGCCTGAATTACAGGAATATATAAGTAAGTATTTACCCGATCTTTTCCATGTATTAAAACAGGAAGCACAAATAAGAGAAATTCCTCAAAGCGCGGATCCTATTGAATTTCGTGCACTGAGAACTGAAACCGGGATTGTTAATTTATCAAGGAAAATGGCCGAACCATTTGATAAAGAAACTCAGGTGGTTAATGAAAATATTACTTCACTTAAAGAATTAATAAATAAACACCCGCAAAATTTTAGATTGGATGAAAGGAAAATTAAGAGAGTAAATTTTTCAGTCTTAGGAGTAAGGCCCGATGAACACTCTCCGTATGGGGAATTGTTAATTCCCAAGGATATTCCTATTGGGCACAAGGGAGGTGGGCCAAGAAGTGTTTTAGACATCGACGCCGATGCACCCGCCTCAATGATTAAAAGTGAATTTCCCTGGAATGATTTTGATGCCGCAGGGGCAGGTGAACAGCACGATTTGAGGAAGGTTGCAGAAATTATGGGAATCGATCCGGATGGATTGGAAGTGTTTCCGGGATTAAAAGTTGATTTTTCGGAGTTTGCACTTGGCAGAGATACAAATCAAAACCAGGTATACCTGGACAGGGATGGATTGCATTATTCCGATGAGGCATTTCAAGCGGCACAAACCGGTCATATTGAAATTGTAGGAGGATATAAGAAAAATAAGGCGATTTACGGAAAAGATCTGTTTATGCTTGATGGGGTGATGATTGCCAAACCGAGAGGCTTAATGCGCCTGATTAAACCTGTGTCGGAAGGGAAAGCGCTTGATTTTGATTATGTAGATTTAAACGACGTAATGGATTTCGGGGTGTTTTATCTTTTTTTAGGAAGGAAGTGGAATAGTAAAAAGGATTTTGGTTTATACATGCAGAGAATGTATTATATCGGCTCACAAATGAATCAGGTTAAAAAAAATGAAAATAACATTATGGACGTTTTTGAAAGAGTGCATGAACAATATCCTTGGTACGATATGGACAAGAGAATCGGTAATCTTCGGGAGCTTGTTAATTACATGTCGGGGAAATTAATAAAACAGGTTGACCGAGAATTTGCATGGACTTATGGAATACCTAGTGGCATTGAAGTTGTTAGAAGGGCGGGAGACGACGTCCCTCGAAAAATATCCCTAGCGGGTTTTAAAGAATCGAAAAAAATGAACGATCGGATCAATAACTGGTGGCCCGGATTTCTAAATAAGTGCAGAGAAAGAACTAATGTATTTAACAGCAAACCAACCGATCCTTTATTTAGATACTTTATAAAAAGTGAGATTCAGGATGCAGAGGCATTAATTCCAGACGAAGACATGGAGTAACGAACACGCTTTGAGATTAGTAATATTTTTTTAAATCCGCTGTTTCACTAAATTCTTAATCCTCAACACAACCGCTACAAGTTAGTGATAGTCTATACGAGAAATAAATTTCGGTAACGATTATTTACCTTTATCCAATTTATCGAGCTTAAGTTTTTTAACTCCAAAATATACAACCAGTGCAATAACAATAAAGTCAATAAGTACGGCAATAAAATTTCCATACATCAACTTTGCTTTTCCAATTGTTATCGAATAATCGGAAAGATTTCCTGCCGGCCCCAATATAATTCCCAAAAGGGGATTAATTACATCAGCAACCAAAGAGGCAACGACTTTTGATACAGCACCTCCTAAAATAAATCCTACCGCCAATCCGACAACGCCCTGTTCTCTTATAAAATCCATGAATCCCTTCATTTTTTATTCACCTCCTTTTATAAATTCAATAACCATAAGGAAAAATTTAATATTGAAGCGAAGCTGACCCATGCAAGATATGGGTATAACAAATAAGATGCTCTTTTGTCGATTTTGTAAAAGATTTTAATGATGTAAAAGATCATTGCCCAAAGCGCAATAATTACAAGGAAAGCAAGTCCAAGCTGTTTTAATCCGAAAAACACAATACTCCAAAGAGCGTTGACAACAAGATGGATCAAAAATATTTTTACGGGTCGGGAAAATAGTATTTTTTGTTTTTTAATAACCAGAAAGAGAGAAATGCCCATTAAAGTAAAGAGGGTTGTCCAAACGGGTGCAAATAACCAGTTTGGTGGGTTAAAAGGTGGTTTATTAAGAAATGCATACCATGTCGGAATATTTTTAATGGTTGCTACAGAACCCAAAAAACCCGCAAGTTGAGATACAGCGATCGAGGACAAAAGAAGCAATAAGTTTCTTAAAGACGTGTTCTTTGTCATGATAATTAATTATATATTGTCCTGAATAAATTTGTGGACTTCTTCCCAATTTCCGTCACCCGCCTTGGGAATCAGGATGTACTGTCGATCTGAACTCGTACTTTCCGAAAGCACATTGTCTGTGGTGAGCGATAGCGTCTCAATTTTAAAATCCTTCAAATTTTCCTGTTCACTTAACAGCTCCAATCCTTTTTTGAAATCTATATCGGTTATGACATTTTTTGAAACCGTGTTAATACGAGTCACGATTTTTGGAATAGAACCAAGCTTTAGAAGTTTATCTTTAATGCCTATTAAAAACGCCTGTTGTCTTAAAGATCTGCCGAAATCACTTCCGTTAACATCCGAATGTCTCGAGCGTACAAACTTAAGTGCCGTTTCACCGTTCATTGATGTTGGACCTTTTACGAATCTGATTGTTTCGTATCGGCAAGTAAACTGTTCTTCCAGAAGTTGACCGGAGAGAGTTGCCGTTAGTGCTTTTATTTCGTTGTCATCCTTACCGCAGGATTCATTTTCAAGTCCTTTGATGGGGTAGTATTTATCCTCAAAAGTAAATGGTACGTTTACATTTACCCCGCCGATGTTATCAACAACACTTTGGAATCCGCTAAAGTTTACAGCAACGAAATTTTCAGGAGTAAGTCCCGTAATCTTTTCCACTTCCATTTTTGCAAGTGCTCCGGCACCGGATAATCCTTTGTACTCATCGGCTTTGTCCGGATATTTCTTGTCGTCCAGTCCGATTGCAAAAGCGTGGTTAATTTTAAAATTTTGCTTTATATCTTTTGAAATCGGGATTGGAACCCAAATATCTCTGGGAATTGAGATTAGTTTTATTTTATTTTCATTCGGATAAATCCTTGCAAGAATAATTGTATCGGTAAGGGTTGCACCGTCGTGATCTCCACCTGCATACCCCAAAAGTAAAATATTTCTGATTCTCATAGGATCCGGAGTCGGTGTTGGAGATGGAGTTAAAGTTATTATTTTTGGACTTGTTACGACGATCTTATTATAAATTGTCAGAAAATATCCGACTGTTAAAGCAAGCAAAAAGAGTCCCGTAAAAAACAGAACTTTTGTAAAAAGTTTTGTTGCATTTTTCATAAACACTACTATTTGATATGCACACTCTTGTCCGGGAAGAATTATACCACTTGCCGCTGAGAGTGAAACTTTAAATTATTATAATTACCGCAAATCTACCAGTGTAGTAATTATATACGAAAACACCCTGAATTTTAGATGGAATTGGGTGTTTATGTTTTAAACCCGCAAATACTTGACTTTGTATTTAGTAAAGCTTAGAATTCACATCCTACGGCTTGGAAATACCGTATAAATTCACTCTTGCATCACAACCCCTTAATAGTATTATTAATACTGTTTTGATGAGAGCAGGAAGTGACCAACTCTCCTTTTGAGGAGGGTTTTTTAATTTAGACTATGGTTAACGATAAATTGTCAGTTACAAAACAAGGATTAGAAGCACTTAAGAAAGAACTTGCTGTTTTGGAGGAGGAAAAAAGGCCAAAACTTGTTGATAGACTTGCAAATGCAAGACAACAGGGAGATTTGGCGGAAAATAGTGATTATCAAAACGCCAAAGACGAACTGGAGTTTTTGGACGGAAGAATTGAGGAACTTCAGAATGTAATCAAAAACGCCTCGATAATCAGCGATAATTGCTACTCAAAAGGACAAGTTGGTGTGGGAACAAAAGTCAAAGTCCATGTTAATGGTCAGGATAGTGTGTTTGAAATTGTAGGTGAATGGGAAGCCGATCCGGTATTGAAGAAAATTTCCCATACTTCACCATTGGGACAGGCATTGATGGGTAAGGCTGTAGGAGAAAAAATCGAAGTCGAAGCTCCAGCGGGTAAGATACACTACGAAATAGTGTCGATCGAGTAAAGCCACGAATTCACAGCTTCTAATTTTTGCGATATACTACATTAAGAATTATCAGTGGATTATTGGTAATTTATGATTGATAATTCGGAAGTCGAATATGGCGGAGCATAAACTTGAAGAAATCAGAAGAATTAGATTAGAGAAAATAAAAAAGCTTTTGGATTTGGGTATAAACCCATACCCTTCCAAAGCTAAGGAGGATCCTTCTGATATTGAATCGGTAAGAAAAAAAACGGACACTGAGGCTGGTGTGTGCGGAAGAGTGATGTCAATCCGTGGGCATGGTGAAATGTCGTTTTTCGACCTTAAAGACGAAACAGGTAAAATTCAGCTTTGGTTTCAGAAAGAGAACTTAAAGGATCTATATGATATTTTGGAACTTCTCGATGTTGGGGATATTATTTTTGCAAAAGGTGATGTTACAAAAACAAAATCCGGTGAAATCAGTATAAACGTTAATGATTTTCAGTTGTTGTCGAAATCAATCCGACCGCTTCCTTCAAGTTGGTTTGGATTGAAGGATATTGAAGATCGCTACAGGAAAAGATATCTGGATCTTATCTTAAACGACGATGTCAGAAAGAGGTTTAATGTAAGAACAAAATTAGTAAGAGAACTTCGCAATTATCTTGACGGGCTTGGTTATTGGGAGGTGGAAACGCCGGTTTTACAACCTCTTTACGGTGGGGCTAATGCAAAACCCTTCAAAACACACCATAATAGTTTAAACCACGACTTCTATCTTCGCATTGCCGATGAATTGTACTTAAAAAGATTAATCATCGGCGGGTATAAAAAGGTCTATGAAATAAACAAAGATTTCAGAAACGAAGGTATCGACCAAACCCACAGCCCCGAATTTACGATGATCGAATATTATGAAAGCTTTGCCGATTATCAAAAAGTCATGGACGTAACAGAGGGCCTTTTCAAACATCTTGCCGAAAAAGTTTTAGGAGATATGAAGATTAAAGTGGGGGAGAAGGAAATTGATATCGGAAAGAAGTGGCCAAGGGTAACAATGGTTGAAATAATCAAAGAGAAATTAAATATCGATGTTGAAAAAGAAGACGAAAAAGCACTTAGCTCTTTTTGTGAGGAAAGTGGGATTGAACTATTGGGTGGAGAGACAAAAGGACAGCTTATTTATTCAATTTTTGAACATAAGGTAACGGATTATTTAGACGGTCCGATATGGATCATTGATTACCCTAAAGATGTGAGTCCTCTGTCTAAGGATCACAGCGACAAAAAGGGTTGGGTTGAGAGATTTGAAGGGTATATCGGAGGAAAAGAAATTTGCGACGGATGGAGTGAGTTAACCGATCCTATGGAGCAAAGGTCACGTTTTGTGAGTGATGAAAAACTGACCCGCGCCGATAAAGAAGAGGCTCAGAAAGTCGACGATGATTTTCTCGAAGCAATGGAGTACGGAATGCCTCCTCTCGGAGGAATCGGAATCGGAATAGACAGATTGACAATGTTTTTTACAAACACTTGGGCGATTAAGGAAGTAATACTTTTTCCGACTCTTCGCCCGCATGATTAATTAAAAGACGGAGAGTTTATAATAAAAAAATATGCCAAACGACAACAAGGAAGGAAGCGGGCTTTATAGAGCGGCAGTAACACTTGGTAATGATAAAACTCCGGTAGGGTTAACCGGGGGGTCGATGACAAAGGATGAAGCGGAAGAAAGAGCCAAACAGGAAGCGGAGGAATATAGAAAATTAGGATACGACGCAAATGGGGTAATTTTGACGGACGAACATCCTGCAAAATGGCAAAAAAATCAAAATGTTGGACATTAAATATATTCGCGAAAATATTGAGGTTGTAAAGAAGGGGATTGCCTCCAAGGGTTTTGATATTAAGCTTGTTGACGAGGTAGTTAAACTGGACGAAGAAAAAAGAAAACTCCAAGCTGAAATAGAAAACCTTCGTGCAGAAAGAAATAATGTTGCAAAAGAAAAAAATATCGAAAGAGGTAAAAAGATCAAGAGTGAGCTTCAGGAGAAGGAACCGGGTTTGGAAAAACTGGAAACAGTGCTTGGTGAGGTAATTAATCAAATTCCCAATTTACCATCCGATAAAACACCTGTCGGTGCTGGTGAAAAAGATAATGTCGAAGTTAAAAAATGGGGAGAACCCCGTAAGTTTGATTTCACTCCGAAGGATCATCTACAGTTGGGAACAAATCTCGGAATTTTAAATTTTGAAACCGGTGCCAAAGTGACAGGATCACAATTTTATTTTTTGTATGGAGATGGTGCACTCTTGGAACTTGCATTAATAAACTATGCGTTTGAAGTTCTCTCAAATGAGGGATTTAATCCTGTCATTACTCCGGATCTTGCAAAATCACGCTACTACTTGGGGACTGGTTACATGCCCAAAGGAAACGAGGCTCAGACTTACACCATTGAAAATGAAGATTTGGGTTTGATTGCAACTGCCGAAGTAACATTGGCAGGAAGCCATGCGGATGATGTGATTTCTGTCGACGACCTTCCTATTAAATATATCGGTTATTCACATTGTTTTCGTAAAGAAGCCGGTGCATATGGAAAATACTCCAGAGGAATGTATCGAGTCCATCAATTCACAAAAGCCGAGATGTTTATTTACTGCACTTCGGAAGAATCAGAAAAATATCATCAGCATATTTTGGAGATGGAGGAAAAAATTTACCAGGGATTGGGGCTTCCTTACCGAATTCTTGAAATGTGTACGGGTGATTTAGGAGCGATGGCTGCAAGAAAGTTTGATATTGAGGCATGGATGCCGGGACGAAACGACTATGGTGAGGTAACATCAACATCGAATTGCACCGATTACCAGGCAAGAAACCTCAATATTAAATACAGGAAAAAGGACGGAAAAACCGAATATGTACACATGTTAAACGGCACCGCAATTGCAACCTCAAGAACCCCTTTGGCGATTTTGGAAAATTACCAAAACGAAGACGGAAGTGTTACGATTCCCGAGATATTAAGAAAGTGGATGGGAAAGGATAAAATTGTTACTGTTTAATAATTTTTTACGGATTAATTAGTTTCTGCTTGCCGAAAGAAGTTGGTGAGCGCTTATATATCCGGTTATTCCTGCCATTGCAAAGAATGGCCAGCTTGGATCGCGAGTTGTAAGAAGTCCTAAAGAAACAAGGGCAATGGTAACTGCTGCACCCACGCCAAACTTTTTTAAATGATCTGCACTATCCTCCGCGGCACGGCCGTTTTCGTAAACAGGTATCGATACATGAAAGTTTTTCTCTTTATTCATGAATATAATTATAGGGTATTATATGTCAATTTTCAATAGTATAGCCCAGTGAAGTAATTGTTTTCAAAACCAATTGACTTATGTCTTTATCCCCATTTTCAACTTCTAATGTTTGTTTAGCATATGAACACCTGCCATTTATTCCAGCGTCTTCCAATTCCGATTCGATGAGCATTGCACAGCTTGGACAATCCATTCCGGATATTTTGTAAATTATTTTATTTGCTTTCATAACCTTTATTGCACAACAACAAATGCTCCTGTATACATTCCCATACTGCAGGAGTATGCCAAACGCCCCGCTTTATTGGGAGTAAACTCGATTATTTCTTCTCCCGTTGCTGGTAGAACCTTACTGATATTTAGTGAAGGTATCATAAATGCCCTTGAACAGCTGTAAATATTATCAGTCACAATTTTCAGTCGTACCGGAACGCCTAATTTGAGTGTATCAATATCGGACTTGTAACCGTTGTTTAAGACGGTTATTGTTACTTCTTGGACACCGTTATTTAAACGCGGAGTTTGCAAACCCGAAGTATTTACTGCCGTTTTTCCTGTCGCTACCGCCCAGTAGTTTTGCAGAGTATGGGCGGATCCCAAAAGACCCATTGCACTGTTTAATGAAATTGCGGCAAAGATGATAATTATTCCTGCTGAAATATAATTAAACACTTTGTACTTTATTATTTTTGAAAGCGATATACCAAGCGCGAAGAATACAGGCGTTGTGCCGAGGATGAAAGCAAACATAATGAGGGAAGATAACAGCGGATTTGCGGTTCCGAGTGCAACTATCATCATTGCCTGAGTTACCCCACAGGGCATTAACAAGGTAAAAATCCCAAGCATTATCGGAGATAAAAAGTTCCCTCTACTAGATTGGTTTTTGGCAAACCTATAAACAAATTTTGGCGGTTGGATTACAAAATACCTGAATATCGGATGAAGATTTAAAATTCTCCCTGCGGTTGCAATCAAAAATATCCCCACAAATATTTGAAGCATAGCCGAGATTTTGGGGGAGATGACAATATATGAACCAAATATTCCAAGTAGAAATCCCAAGAATGTGTAAGCGGCAATTTTTGCTGTAAGAAATGCAGCAACCTGCAACTTGCTGTTTTTATTACTGTTGATATCCGATATAGCTGAAGTTAATAACCCACCCTGTACGGCTATGCAAGAAATTCCCCCTGAAGTTAAACCTGTGATAAATGCTAACCAGACTGTTTCCATAATTGTTGACAATCGGACGGTTGTGAATTAAGATAATATATCCCCCCGGGGGGGATTAAGTCAAGGGGTGAATAAGTATGACGAGAGGAATACCAAGAAATAAAACGGTTCAGTCAAGAATCACACACCGTTACAAAATTGCATCAGGTCATTTGATGAAAGTTATAAAAATGATTGAGGGTGGTGAATATTGTATTGATGTGATTCACCAGTCCTTAGCCGTACAATCAGCACTTAAAAAAGCAGACCAGTTGGTGTTGAAAAATCATCTTGAAACCTGTGTTTCAGAAGATATTAAAAAAGGTAACAGCAAGGCGGCAATTGACGAGATTATGCGGGTTTTTGAGAAAAAATAATTTTATTTTTATAAAAATATGAGTGAGGACAAAATATTAGTGATGGTTGCCGGCATTGCATTGGTTGCTTTCATTATCTGGTTCTTTTTTGGATATAGAGAGGGGTGACATGGAAAAGAAAAAAACTAAAATAACATTCCCAATTTTAGGAATGCATTGTGCTTCATGTTCGAGATTGATTGAAAAAAGTCTACAGAAGGTTCCGGGAGTGATATCTGCATCGGTAAATTATGGGAGTGAACAGGCTGTAATTGAAACTGATGGAACGGTTAGCAATTCTGAACTGGCAGAACGAGTGAAAAGTGCCGGTTACAAAGCAGTGATAATTCCCGGCAAACAAAATAACATAGAAAATCACTCCATGGCAAACGACGATAATGAGGTGGAAGAGATTAAGGAGAGAGAGAAGAAAAAGCAGATGACGATCCTCAAAAGAAAGGTTGTGGTTTCATCAGTTGTTGCTGTAATTATTTTTCTTGTCAGTTTTCCGGAGTGGTTTCCTTTTTTCCCAATGCTTTCTCCAAGTTTGTTGCTGTTTTTGGCAAGCATTGTCCAATTCTGGGCGGGGTCGGATTTTTATCTGGCAACGTTATCGGGACTTCGAAACCGTACCGCAAGTATGGATACCCTAGTGGCAATCGGAACTTCGGCGGCATATGGATTTTCTGCTATGGGGCTTATGTTTCCGGGATTATTTGAAAGACTTGGAATTCCCCAGACGATGTATTTTGATACCGCTGCGGTAATCATTGCACTGATTCTTCTTGGAAAATACCTCGAAACAAAGGCTAAGGTGCACGCCTCGGATGCCATAAAGAAACTACTCGGATTGCAGGCAAAAACCGCAAGAATTGTAAGGGGGGATGCAGAAGTAGATATTTCAATTGAAGAAGTAAAACGAAATGATATCGTGCGTGTCAGGCCAGGAGAAAAAATCCCCGTTGACGGAATTATTCTCGAAGGTGAGGCTTCGGTTGACGAGTCAATGATAACAGGAGAGTCAGTGTTTGTGGAAAAAAGGAATGGAGACAGTGTTATTGGTGCAACTTTAATGAAGTCGGGAACCCTTCTTTTTAGGGCGACAAACGTGGGTGAAAATTCCGTCCTTTCAAATATTGTAAGGATGGTTACGGATGCACAAAGTACTAAAGCCCCTATACAAAGGCTTGCTGATGTAATTTCCGGATATTTTGTCCCGGTTGTTTTGATTTTGGCGGTTATAACTTTTGTTGTATGGTATGTGCTTGGACCAACAGGATCTTCTTTTGGTTTTGCATTTACAAATATGATAGCGGTACTTATTGTTGCCTGTCCTTGTGCCTTGGGATTGGCAACACCAACGGCAATTATGGTTGGTGTCGGAAAGGGAGCAGAATATGGAATTTTGATTAAGGATGCAGAAAGTCTGGAAATTGCAAACAAAATCAAGACAATTATTTTTGACAAAACCGGGACATTAACCCAAGGAAGGCCCTCGGTGACGGATATAATATCGCTATCGGAAAATTCAAAATTTACGAAAGGTGATGAACTTCTAAAAATTGCCGCGACATTGGAAAAGGGCTCCGAGCACCCATTGGGAGAATCTGTAATTAGAAAATCAGAAGAGGAAAAGTTTAAACTCTACAAATTAACAAATTTTAAAGCCTTACCGGGTCAGGGTATTAAGGGGGTTATCGGAAATAAAAGATATATTTTTGGAAATAGGAATGCAGTTGGGGAGAATAAGATAATAAAAGCAAAAGTCGAAAAAGTTGTGGAAGATTTAGAGAGTGAAGGAAAAACGGTAATGTTTTTGACGGACAGGATTTCTTTATTGGGTATGATAGCAGTGGCCGATATTTTAAAACCAAGCGCAAGTGAGACAATTGAAAAACTTATAGATAAAGATATATCTGTGTGGATGATAACTGGTGACAATGAAAGAACAGCTCAAGCAATTGCACAAAAGGCGGGAATTGTTAATATTTTGTCGGGTGTTTTACCTTCAGAAAAAGCTGAAAAAGTGAAAGAACTTCAAAAAGTTACCGGAAAGAATGGCAAAGTAGCGTTTGTGGGGGATGGAATTAATGATGCCCCGGCATTGGCGGCGTCTGATATCGGTTTTGCAATGGGAAATGGAACAGATATTGCTATGGAAACCGCAGGAATTACACTTCTGAATAAAAATCTTAGCAGTGTTATATCTGCTATTGAACTTTCAAAACATACTTTGGCGGTAATAAAACAAAATCTGTTTTGGGCGTTTGCTTATAATATTTTATTAATCCCCGTTGCGATGGGAATCTTATATCCTTATGCAAAGATTCTTCTTAATCCTGAAATTGCAGCATTTGCAATGGCTTCAAGCTCAATTACCGTTGTTGGAAATTCGTTGAGACTGAGAAGAATGAGTGCTTAATTTCAAAAACTATTGAATACTCTTAAAATATTTCCTCGCCTTAATTTTGTCCGGTAATAGACTTTCTTTTGTGTATTTTTCGTAACCCTCACCATACCCCAAATTCTTCATCAGTTTTGTCGGAGCGTTTAAGATTTTTAAAGGTATCGGAAGATTGCCGAAAGTTTCAACATCATTTAGGGCTTTCATATATGCGTCGTAAGCGGATCGGTCTTTTTTTGCAGTTGCAAGGTAAACAACTCCTGCCGCAAGATTTTCCTGACATTCAGGGTAGCCGACCGTCTCACAGGCTCTAAATACCGCATTTGCAACAACCAGTGCTGTTGGGGCTGCAACATCTTCCGATGCAAACACAACCATTCTTCTTGCAATATAAAGCGGATCCTGTCCTGCAGCAACCATTCGCGCAAGGTAGTATAGAGCTGCGTCGACATTTGAAGCCCTCATCGATTTAATAAAGGCGGAAATTACGTTGTAAAATTCATCTCCTTGCTTGTCAAAAGTAAGCTGCCTTCTTTGCAAGGCCATTTCAATGTTTTCAATAATAAGAATCGGTTTTGAAGTTAAACTACTGGCAATTTCCAGGACATTTAGCGCGACTCTGGCGTCCCCGTTTGAAGACTCAATTAAAAAACTCTCTGCTTTTTTGTCGATTTTTGTTTTTAAAGCTTTAAGCCCTCTTTTAATTATTTTTTTTATTTCCCCTTCTGACAATTTATCAAGGACAATAACCCTGGATCTTGAAAGAAGCGGTCCGATTACCTCAAATGAAGGATTTTCGGTTGTTGCACCGATAAAAATAATATCACCTTTTTCAACATAAGGAAGAAGTTTGTCTTGTTGGGCTTTATTGAAACGGTGAA
>CAZSNC010000011.1:0-2808 GCA_964608405.1 uncultured Gammaproteobacteria bacterium
AACTGTCTCACGACGTTCTGAACCCAGCTCACGTACCGCTTTAACCGGCGAACAGACCGACCCTTAGGACCTTCTCCAGCCCTAGGATGCCTTGAGCCGACATCGCTTTAAACCTATCTACTTTCGTAGTAGCCTGACTATACCTTCATCCATAAACAACAATATGGAGTTCGACATATTATCCCAAGCTAAACTTGGAATCCCTCTTTTTAAATAATAAATTGAGAAGTCGATACAGGGTTATATCGGAAGTATTATTATTCAAAGAATCAAATTGTTCTTACAATAATAACTTAAAATTGTTGTTGAAAATCCGATAAACTTCCCACGGTGTTGTCTTCTTTTGTAAGAGTAATCCGAAGATTACCCGAATTCAAGGAGGAGTTCACCGTTATGAGTCGAATTTCTTTTAAGTTCTGGGGAACTTAAAAACAGCACTCCGAAATCACTCTCGGAGGACCCCGATGTCAAAATGTTGAGGTAGCGAACCGCACCGTCGCTATGGACGCTCGGGTGCGACTACTCTGTTATCCCCGGGGTAGCTTTTATCCGTTAAGCTCCGTCCTTCCCATAAAGGATCGGAGGATCACTAAAACCTACTTTCGTACCTGTTTGAGCCGTCGCTCTCACAGTCAAGCTGGCTTATGCTTTTATACATTACATACGATGTCCATCCGTACTAAGCCAACCTTTGTACCCTTGCGTTACCTTTTGGCAAGGTACCGCCCCAGTAAAACTGCCCACCTAGCACTTTCCTCTCCGCCGTTTCCAGGCGGAATAAGTAAGATTTATATCGGTCCAAAGGGAGGTGTTTCATTATTGCCCGAAGGCTCCCTCCTACGCTAAACAATTAGCCCGTACAAATCGATACCAAGCTACAGTAAAGCTCCACGGGGTCTTTTTGTCCTGGTGGAATAAGGCCGCGTCTTCACAGCCACCGCAATTTCGCCGAGTAGAGGCTCGAGACAGTTGTTAACTCGTTACACCATTCATGCAGGTCGGAACTTCAATATTTCCGATCGAAATATTAGACTATACCTTTACCGCAAAATACTTAATAGTTTTTGTTTAGTGTACTTCCTCCTTCCAGAAGAGTTCATAAGATAAGCTATTTTAATAATTCTTTTCATCCCTTCTCTATTTCTATGCTCACCTTTTTAAATAAGTGAACATATTTTCGAAAATTTATCAAAATCTTTGGATTTTGACGACTTTAGTTTGTATTTCCGGAAAAATGGAATTATTTTGTATATCAAATTATCCAAATTTCTGGACTCAATTTTTAAAGTCTTGTCACTTCTGTCCGGCCTGATAGTTCCACAATCCAAAACTTTTGGAATAATTTCAAAACTTCGGATCTGTCACCATTTTGACTGACAGAAAAACTTGGTCTGACTTCAACTTTTCTCTGAATCTACTTCTGGGAGAGAAACTTAGACAAAAGCTGCCTTCTCCATCAGCGTATCCTGATAGGTACCAGCAAACATTCTGCGATACTGACGTGTTAGGCATTTTTAATACCTCTGGAAGCAACATACTTCCAAGTCGTTACGGGGTCCTTCGGTAAAAGGACTTCCCTCGATATTACCGCTTTGATTATAACACAATGCGAATTCAAAACGGCTTCACCGAAATGAGTCAGTTATTAACGTCGGGCTTGCTCTTTTTCCTGCTTACCCGACAAGGGGCTTCGCTACCGTAGAACAGTTATAGTTACTGCTGCCGTTTACCGGAGCTTAAATTCAGTGCTTCCCTGATAAATCAGGTAACACATCCTCTTAACTTACCGGCACTGGGCAGGTGTCAGCCCGTATACATGGCATTGCTGCTTTGCACGGACTTGTGTTTTTGATAAACAGTCGGTTAACAATCATTTGTTGTAACCCGCTTTGCAGCGGGTAGGACATCTCGATATCTTACGTCCAGCTTTTTTGCCGAGTTCCTTAAGCCTCTTTCTCTCGCTCACCTTAGTCTTCTCGACCAACCCACCTGTGTCGGTTTGCGGTACGGCTTGATCTGAATCTCGCTGCGAATCTTTTCTCGTAGACAAAATGTTATGAAATTGCCCAAATTGCTTTAGGCTCTGCATCACATCTCGATTAAACATATCGGCGGATTTTCCACTCCGACACTATCTAAATGCTTGCACCCCACTTCACGAAGGGGCCTCATTCATCTTATCCAGTTAATCCCCAGCTACATGTACAAGTACATGTTGGTCGATTCAAAACAAATACAGGAATTTTAACCTGTTGTACATCGGATACCCCTGATTAAAATCAGAGCTTTCCTTAGTAACCGATTAACCCCCGCACGACGAACGTCTGCGGGGAAACCTTGGGTATTCGGCGGTACTGATTCTCACAGTACTAGTGCGCTACTCATACCGGCATTCTCACTTCCAACCGCTCCACCAAGCCTTCCGGCTCAATTTCACCGCAATTGGAACGCTCCCCTACCACTCTACGCTAAAAGCGTAAAATCTCTAGCTTCGGCATCATCTTTAATCCTCGGTAAATTTTCGGCGCCCACTTCCATCGACCAGTGAGCTGTTACGCTATCTTTAAAGGGTGGCTGCTTCTAAGCCAACCTCCTGGCTGTTTATGGAAATGAACTTCCTTTGAAACTTAAGATGAATTTAGAGGCCTTAGCTGAAAGTCTGGGCTGTTGCCCTCTCGCCGCATCAGCTTAGCCCGATGCGACTGTCTAGCACGATAATGTACACCGTTATTCGGAGTTTGGTTGAGTCAACTCGGTTGCCCTTGTTGACCCATTCAGTAGCTCTACCATCGGTAACACCTGACGTGC
>CAZSNC010000011.1:2852-21196 GCA_964608405.1 uncultured Gammaproteobacteria bacterium
AGGTTCGTTTGGCATATTACCCCTATCCACAAGTCATCCCAGGTCATTGCAACGACGACGGGTTCGGGCTTCCTTCCGATCTTCATCGAAACTCACCCTGCTCATGGCTAGATCACCTGGTTTCGGGTCTGACGCTTGGTACAATAATCGCGCTATTTGCACTCGCTTTCGCTTCGCTTACATCCAATCATGGACTTAAGCTGCACCAAACGACAACTCGCCGGTTCATTCTTCAATAGGCACGAGATCACCCCGATAAATCGGAGCTCTCTCGGTTTGTCCGCAAACAGTTTCAGGTTCTATTTCACTGGGCGTCCCGCCCTTCTTTTCGCCTTTCCCTCACGGTACTAGTTCACTATCGGTCTTTGCTTATATTTAGCCTTGGGAAATGGTTCTCCCGGATTCCCACGATGTATTTGCACCGTGGTACTTAGGAAATTCCTAGGGTACTTACTTTTTTCGTGTACAAGACTTTCACTTTCTATGGTTAGACATTCCAGACCATTCCACTAAAAGTAAATAATCCCACATTGGACTCCTGCAACCCCTCACATACAGCTTGCGCTGCACACAAGGTTTAGGCTCTTTCGTTTTCGCTCTCCGCTACTTGCGAAATGTTCCAGTTAGACTGGTTTTTTTATTTTCCTCGCCTTACTTAGATGTTTCAGTTCAGACGGTTCCCTCATCTACCGCTATATTCCGATAAATCGGAATTTTTACGGTAAAGTTTTCGTATATAAATACAAAAGAGTTTCCTCATTCGGACACCGCCGGATCATAGGATCGTGGCTCCTTCCCGGCGATTATCGCAGCCTTGCGCGTCCTTCTTCGGTAAGCAAAACCAAGGCATTCACTGTCTGCGTTAGTATAAAGACATATACCTTGCACTACACTTAGGAAAATCCAAAAATTATTGAATTACCCTAACGTGTAGCACAAGGATTTGGCCTTTCTCCCTAAATTTTTAAGGTGCAAAATAGACTTTTCCACCCAATTTAGTTTCTCTTGACAAGTGACTCGTGAATCGATAAACGAACGACTCACCAATCACCCGACAACAATCACCAAATTTTGGCTGTGGACCTGGGCGGGGTCGAACCGCCTACCTCATCATTGCAAATGATGCGTTCAGCCAGTTAAACTTCAGGCCCTTAAATCCAAAACAAATTTAAAAGTTCTTTCTTGAAGGAAATTCTACCGGAGTAAGCCTTTTTTGTACCTAGCCGCACGCAGGCAGCGCACTTGCTATAATAGGTTTTCTTTTAGACTTTTCATCAAGTAATATTTTCCCTCAAAAAACACACACCCGAAACCCGGGCGGCGTAGGGTGTATTATATAGTGCCAATTGTCTCCCCGTCAATACCAATTTCTCATCTACAGTCTTGGCAATAAATGGAAATCTAAATAAAAGTACTAAATTAGAAGTATGGAAAAAAACAGGATTAGTCCGCCGACCAAAAGCAACATCACTGTCGGGTAAGAAACTCCAGCATCTGGGAGTGTAGCTATCTCGACAGGTTTCGGAGTACTTGTTGGACGCGGTGTGGAAGTTACCCCACCACCACCCAAAGAAGATGTCGAAGTCGTAGTCGGAGTCGGAGTGGGATTAGCTTGTGCCAAATATCCCGTTGTCGGAGTCGGGCTTGCCGCCGGACTAAACACAGCTTGAGTGGGGGTTGCAGTTGGAATCAGAGTTAACGATGGCTTTGGCGTATTTGTTGGTGACGTCGTTGGTGTGGCTGAAGGTGTTTGTGTGTTTGTTGGCAATATAGTTGGCGTAGCAGAAGGTCTGGGGGTTGCAGTTGGAGTGATCGATGGTGTTTGAGCCGAAATCGTAAAATAAATTCCATCACATGGCAAACATTCTCCCGATAAAAGGGTTTCCGCAAATGTTTTACTCGGAGCAGTCGGAGAAATGGGATTTGTGTTATTTTGATACATTCTATATACAGAAAATACCGTTATACCAGATAACAGTAAAAGAACAGCTGCAAAAATAATATTCCTTGTTTTATGATTTGATACTTTGTCCATATAAATTTACTTCAAACATCAGAACCAACCCTGTGTCGAATGATATAAAGTTGCTCTCACTGAAAACTCGGTCACTGCTTCCGGAATTATATAGTCATAATAAAACAACTCCGTTCCGGATCTGACAAGAGTGGTTTCGGGTTGTTCGACATTGTTTATTATAAATTTAGCCATTGAAACATACCCCTGATTTACTGTAGCCGATGTCGCAAAGCGAACAGTATCCCCCACCTTCAGATTTGAAAGGTCTTGTGAGGACAATAAATTCCAATCGGTATCATATGTAAATAAACCGTTACATGATGCAATAAATTCAGGAACATTTGTTGGTGTTAATGTTATCGTGGGAACAATAGGTGTAGCAGTTGGATTTTGGGTAGGCGTTGCACTCGGAAAACCCGGGGCAATGGTTATTGCGGGTACTGGTGTTAAAGTTGGTTGTAAAGTTGGTGTGGGTAAAGAACCAGCGGTATTACACCAAACCTCAACATGACTGACATCTTCGCAGATTGGCCCAGGTCTCAATGTTGTCCATGTAACCAATCTTCCATTTATGTCAACTCTGTAACAATCATTATTGTCATTTGGAAATATATAATAGTGAATACCTGCCTTCACATACACATGATCAACCTCACAACTTGAAGTATAACTGCCGGAGTTTGGAGCAGGATCGATTTTTGTACAATAGACAGACTGACCACAATCGGCTACATAATCCGAAGCGCTGGGTGCTTTTATTTCTTTCGATTTTTGAACAAGATAAATTCCAATGACAGCTCCGATAACCATTATAAAAATAATAATTATCGATATGACAATACCTCTTTTTCGCTTTCCTTTGCCTATTCCCAAGTTGTTTGGTAAAACATTTGCAGAATTGTTCTCTTGAGTGTTGTTAGCCACAACAAATACACCTTTGTTCAAATCCTGCATACTTAATTTTTAACATATACAATATTATTGTCAAATGTGTAGACATAACATTTTAAGCTGACAACCATATCACTACTCCATAGTATTAAATATTTTGTTTACTTACCTGAAAAAAATATTTTGTAAATGAAGTTTGTGGAAGAGTAATTAACTACTTTTTATTAACATTTGAAGAATCTAAAAAATTCTGAATCTTTTTCCTTACATCTTCAAGGTCTTCCCTTTTAACATTAATATATTTCATACCTTTTGCCTTTCCTCCTTCGACTACATCACACCATCCGCGGTCTTGCCCAAGAAACCTCGCCATTTCTCTTGTGCAAATATGAACAGGAACGTGGGTGTCTTCAGCTGTGTACACCCAATCAGACATATCCGAACCGGGCGCGATTTCAAACTCTACTTTCATTCCCTTTGGCACCTGTGCTCTTCTGCGGGAAATGACATAGCCACCAGATCTATCCCAATTTCGTTGCTCGTCCGTTATCTTATCTTTCCAACTTTTGTCCAAAATAGGTGTATCATCGGAAACTATTCGTCTACAGGGTCTGACAGCGCGAACAAGAGGATTATCAATATTAATCTCAATCATTGTTTATAAAGAGCAGTAGCAGATTCTAATTAAATTTGTTTAATAAGTCAATTTATGGTAAATTTAGAGCTGGTTTTTGGGCGCGTGGCTCAGTGGTAGAGCGCGTTCCTGATAAGAACGAGGTCCAAGGTTCGATCCCTTGCGCGCCCACCCACTCCATATTCTTCTTGAATGTATTAAGGTTTTTCCAAAACGGAAAATTACCTTATTTTCAAATCATATTCCACATCAATAGATTTCAACTTCATATTATTGTATTAATAATATTCCGTCGATTCAGTAGATAATACTGATTATGAGTATTATATATGCCCATTAGATTTATCTATATACATAAAATAATTGATGCTAATAAAACCCAAATATTTTTGCTATTTGGTGATACTTGACAAGTAATTTATTATAAGATACAATTCGTCATCGTCTTGTAATTACATAGACTATCGATAGATTATGGAACGTAAAACTGAAATACAACCAACCAACGAAACAAAGAAAAAAGTAAGCCGTAGAGGTTTTTTGAAACTCTCAGCCTACGCTGGAGCTGGGGCTGTATTTGGTGGCTTTTTTCCAAATGAGAATAGTCAAGCTAACAGTATTGAATGTGATGACACAGCAACACCTACCGAGACAGTTATTCCGCCTACTGCAACAGATACCGAGACAGCTGTTCCGCCCACTGCAACAGATACCAAGACAGTTATTCCGCCTACTGCAACAGATACCAAGACAGCTGTTCCGCCTACTGCGACAGATACCAAGACAGTTATTCCGCCTACTGCGACAGATACCAAGACAGTTATTCCGCCTACTGCAACAGATACCAAGACAGTTATTCCGCCTACTAACACAGCAACTATTCTTCCTCCAACAAGAACAAAACAGGTAAATCCCCCAAGCGGTGTAGAAGGAGTTGTTAGTATTCCCAATGACACAAAAGGTTTTAATCCAAGGCGAGTAGCTATTGGTGCAGTGATTGGTCTCGCTTTGGGATTGGTAGACGTCTTCCGGCCATCAAAAACAGCGCAAGTTGCATCAAAGCCTCAAGATGAAGAGCTTCCTAAATGGGATTAATCGAAACTCTTCATTATTTTGATCTATAGTTTTAAATTGATAAATTTTCTGTGATATAATATGCTATAGGATAGTATATGAAAGAAATTGAACTAAACACAAGACAAACAGATACCGAAAGGTTTGATTCACTCCCTCTTTGGGAAATTGACGCTACGGCTGAGGATCCAAGAAATATAAAAACTACCGCCGTAAATATGTTTGCTGAAGGGCTTAGAGAGAATAATTCTTCATGGCTTTTGACAATCGATAAATTAAATGAGCACTATTATGCAAGAAAAGGCCGTGCAAAATCCAGCCAATATGGTGTACGTGCCGTAATGAAATGGACTGCGGATATTGAAAAAGAAGTAGATCGTTTGGTCGTTAAAGGTAAAATTGATCAAAACGACAGGGATTACACAGTCGAACAACTTGAAAAATACGCCTCAAATAAAATTAATGCCAAGCTAACTTCTGCAAAACAGAATAAACTTAATGATTGGAGAGAAAAAGGTGCCGGAAAGCTATTAAAAAACATTTTAACGGATGATGTTAAATTCAGACCCGTTAAAAGAAATGTCTCTTCACTGAGAAATTTTGTTGAGCGTGAATCTAGTTTAATCTTGGAACAAAAACCTACTGAGATAGAGGTGGTAAATACCGATAAGATACCTCAGAAACAAATTGTAGTTCATAATGAGACTCCTAAAAAAGACAGAAACATATTTCCATATGTTGCTGTTCCGGTGGGGGTTTCTATCGGATTGGGTTTAGTTTACCTTGCATCTAAAGAGTCTGAAGGTAAAAAAATAAAACTACCTTCGGCTCAAACACCTGTTCCACTTTCCACACCAAGTCCGGTTGTTATAGAACCGGCTAAAACGATTAATCCTAAAGACTTCTCAAATATTGTGCCTAAAACAGCTGGGCGGGTTGCATTCTCGTTTGAAGTAAAGTCAACTATTATGCCTGAAGTTAACAACATGTTCCACAACAAGTTATTCCCGGTTTCCGAAGTTAAAGATTTATTCCCTACCCCAGAACCGGATTATTACCACTCGGGAATTGATTTCTCCAATAAGAATGAGTCAACAATCGAAATTGCAGGAGTTTCCGCATCAAGCATTCCGTTGGTGCATTGGGAATCTTTTAATGCACAGGAATTGGCAAAGTACAACCAAGACGTCGCATCGGGAACGGGTAATTCGTATGTCTCAACGGATATATATGGAAACACTATATGGGGAGACCATAGCGGAACCAACAGAGATGGTAAGGACAACCCCGCTGAACAATTAAGGATAATGATCCAGGGTGGTGGAGTTAGAAATGTCAGTACCTACTTAAGTGAAGATGAGGTATACACCAACGTCGAAAAACTGAAAGGGCAAATCGTCACAATAAGACAAAAAGACGGCTCAATGAGGACGTTTAAAATTGTTGCCTCGGGAATTATTCCTAATGGTAAACTAAATGACAAATTTAACAACGATACAAAAAGTGTCACCGATACGACAATTGAGGCTACGGGTGGAAAAGAATCCGATTTTAATACCCTTACATCCGAAAGGGGTATCCTCTACCATATTTGTCTTCACGGTGTTTCTCCCGATCCCAACAAACCAGGTTATGTACTGATTAACCAAAAATTTGAAACACTCGTAATTGGACTTATTCCAACAGATGATGCAAAACTGCAAAATGAAACGGAGATGGCAAAACAAAAAAACAACGAAAATCAAAATCCTCTTGAGAAATCTGCCCGATCCCTTTCACAGATAATTAACATGGCCTCTTCAAGAGTAAAGGATTATGGAGAAAAATTTAAGAAATTCACATTGGAACAACTTAGACTCTTTGGAGTTACTGCAAACCGGGAAATTGTGTCCGTAGTAGATAAAATTGCGCAAGAAACTTCGGATGGAAGTAAAATTGACTCATCCTTAGGGGCAAACCTACTGGGTGCAATGCCCGGTTCTGAAGGTGTTGTTGCAGATAATGATCCGGTTATTGATCCTGATATTAAATCCATCCCTGGAGCTGTTATTAATAAAATCAACTCTGCAAATGACATTAAAATCGGTGACAAAATATATATCCCCAAATCTCCCCTTTTCCCGGAAGGACATTATCTTGTTGTTATTGATTCATGGACTGATAGGTCGGGAAAAATTCATTTCCAAATTTTCGATGTCGATTACAACAATTTCGGTTTAGCAAGAATTCTCGAAGACGTAACGCAAGACAATATTTATGATCAAATCGCCAAAGGTCAAAAAACCTCTCTTTATTTAATACGTCCTGAGAAAAAAAGTAATCAGTTAGCCTCAAATACTAATTAATTTCCGCATATTTTCCACAAAAAAACCCGACATATAATCGGGTTTATCCAAAACAGTTTAATATCGGTTCATTAAATATCCCCAAGATCTGGCCGGAAATACTTGGCTTCGATTAAATCGAAGTTGCGTTTGTGGTTTTCTTAACCTGAAACTCACAACGTAAAAGGGGGTGTGCTACATTCAAAAAGAATGTAGTGTTTTATTCACACTCCTTAGAAAGGAGGTGATCCATCCGCACCTTCCAGTACGGATACCTTGTTACGACTTAATCCTCATCGCTGGTGTCACCTTACTCCGATACAATCGAAGTTCGGGTGCCCCCAACTTTGCTGACTTGACGGGCGGTGATCGGAATCAGAAACCTGTTCCTCCCCACTGTACGTGCGGATTTCCCGCATACAGCGAGTCTCTTACATTAACCCACAAATCTTTTTTATTTCAGTTATTCCTGAATTTGTTAAATGACTTTTCTTTTTTATGAGTAAAGCCACTTTACAAAATCTTTCGAAACTTTCTTTCTTTTTGGCCTGTAACGGATATTTTTTAAAAAAAGGTATTATCTTTTTAGAAATATCTTTAATATTAGATACTTTGTATTTATAATGGGGTTTCCATTTTAAATATCTCGAGTAACTAAGGTAGTAGATATTTCCACATCCCAGTGTATCTTTAATTCTATTAAGGATCTCAATATCATCCTCCCGAAGTTCGATCTCAAAAAGAAGCCTTACTTCCGGACGATTCATATCCTTTTTATTATTAAAACTTACACAAAAACACCCCTCTCCATCTACAAAGCCAGAAATATAATTTGGGTTAAGTTTTGAGTTCATCCCTTGGTAATTGATTATTTAATAATACGAATATTACCCAAATATATCAATTATTAATATGGACTCTGCTGACTTCCTACAACCTATATTTGTTCTGATATTGTAGGATCTCCCCGGGTTATCAAATAATCATTTTCGAACATCCTTGAAAGCTTTTTATATAATCTTCCTTCAGGTACACGCAAAAGTCGATTATGCTTTTTATCATCAAGGCTGTTTTTTGTTACATCGAACCCTCTTCCCTGTCGGTTACCCGAACAGGAATGTTCTTCAACTACAAGAGTGGATTTCTTAATTGAAATTAAGTCACCACTTTGATTATTTAACTGCCGGGCGCATTTAATTTGTACAAGACCCGAGAACGTATTCACCGCGGCATTACTGATCCGCGATTACTACCAATTCCGCGTTCATGAGGGCGGGTTTCAGCCCTCAATCCCCACTGAGAAGCCGTTTATGGGATTAGCTCCGTGTTACCACTTGGCAACCCTTTGTCGGCTTCATTGTAGCATGTGTGTCGCCCTAGCCATAAGGGCCATGCTGACTTGACTTCGTCCCCACTTCCCAACAAGACAAAACTTGTAGAGTCCCCTGTGAATATTTAACACAGGGCAGGGGTTGCGCTCGTTACCCCACTGAAGGGAACACCCCACGGTACGAGCTGACGACAGCCATGCAACACCTGTAATACCATCCAACTTACGAAGGATCCCCCACTGTTTCTAGCGGGGTAAAACGGTAATATGTCAAGGCTAGGTAAGGTTTTTCGGTTCGTCTCGAATTGAACCACATGCTCCACTGGTTGTGCGGGTCCCCGTCAATTCCTTTGAGTTTTAAACTTGCGTTCGTACTCCCCAGGCGGCTCGCTTAACGCGTTAGCTTACGCTCCCCCCGATAAATCGGAGAGGGCTAGCGAGCATAGTTTACGGCTAGGACTACAGGGGTCTCTACATTGTGTTACTTAAATACCTCAATAATATTGAGGCGCTCCAATATTTCTATTGAAGTCTGCATGTTACCATGCAGATCGGACTATATCATGTCCCTGAAAATCAGGGATCCGGCGTATAGTCTCTACGGGGTTAACAATTTTGAATATACTTTGAATTTATATCTAAATTCCGGTATTACAAACCTTTTTATCAAACGAGTGAATAATTTCACCATACTTTTTGGTATATATATAATCCATCCGTTTTTGTTTTTACGACAAGTCGTTTGCAAAGAAAAGTTTTTCTTCAACATTTTCTTCAGCAATACAATTTCCCTAAAAGTGAAGCACTGTGTATTTAGACAATATCCAGCGTATTCTGCCGAACCATCATCCATAAACCACACAGCCAAACTTATTGGAGAAATAAATAAATCAGATATGTTGGATGGAATCGCTTTCTTTCCACGTCTGTAGAACAATCTGAAATAATCCGAGAAAACAGGGTGTGTTAGTGTTACAAATTCACAAAATTTATAACTTTTATCACAAACACTCTGGTCAAAAACCCTGGTGGGCATGCTGACAATATTTGAAAATATCTTTCTTTTATACCCAACCAAAGAAATTTGCTTAAAGGAATGCTTTATATGAAGACGGTGAAATTTTCCCCTGAGTTTGAGCGAACCGTCACCCAAAAGCGTCCCTATCAAAACTGCTTTCTGTTTCTCAGATAATATAAAAAGGTTCTTTTTTCTTTCAAAATCTTTAACTTCCCTCGGTATTGTCCTCACATTTTTGTATAAATAAATTATATCTAAAATATGCGAGGAGTTTCACCGATATAGCCGGTTTAACCTTCGACATTACTGTCGAAGTGGACTAAATTACTAATCCCTTTCGCTCCCCTAGCTTTCGTTCCTCAGCGTCAATACATCCCCAGCTACCTGCCTTCGCCCTTGGTGTTCCTATCGATATCAACGGATTTCACTCCTACACCGATAGTTCCGATAGCCCCTAAATGATTCAAACGAGGTAGTATCACTCCCCTTCCCGGGGTTGAGCCCCGGTCTTTGAAAAGTGACTTATCTCGTAGCCTACGAAACGCTTTACGCCCAATAAATCCGGATAACGCTTGCACCCTCCGTATTACCGCTGCTGCTGGCACGGAGTTAGCCGGTGGTTATTCTCCATAGGCTCTCAACTATGGCAAAAGAGGCTTACAACCAAATAGCCTTCATCCCTCACGCGGCGTCGCGACGTCAGACTTTCGTCCATTGCGTACGATTCCCAGTTGCTGCCACCCGTAGGTGTAAGGCCCGTGTCTCAGTGCCTTTCTGGGGGAACATGCTCTCACATCCCCTACCCGTCGTAGCCTTGGTAGGCCTTTACCCTACCAACTAGCTGATGGGCCGCAAGCCTCTCCCTCGGCGGATAGTTAAATCCTTTTCTCCAATAAATTGGAGGTTATGCGGTATTAGCTCGCCTTTCGGCGAGGTATTCCACACCATGGGGTAAGTACTTACGTATTACTCAGCCGTTCGCGACTGGTTGCCTTGCGGCAACCCGTCCCACTTGCATGCTTAAAGCACGCCGCTAGCGTTCATCCTGGGCCAGGATCAAACCCTCAAAAAAGTGATCAAGATATCACAAAAGTGAAATTGATCGGTTATACTTTCCAGCCAGATCTTGAGTGTCGAAATAAATCGACATTCTAAATTTAATGAACCTAATTAAACTGTTAAGGTGCGACGCTTAACAAAAAACCGCCAGATGGCGGTTTGAAACTTCGGCTTTCAAAGCCCATCTGTAGATCTTATGTGCTCATTTATAAAATGCCAAGCAAAACTTGACGTGGATGTATTATAACACACTGTTTCTGCACTTCAACAGTATTTTTGAATTAAGAAGATCTTACGACAACATGCCTACCAGTTTTTGAAAATAAATTGTCTACCAGTCGTCGTTGACTTGCATCTTTTTGTAATGCTTCAAGTATTCTTTGCTGTCTTTTATCATCTGGGTCTGGAATTATATTTTCAGGCGTTCTTGCCGGACATAGACAACATTTTTCACCACATTTGAAGTTGTATACCTCTTCTGCTGGTAAACCCCTTTTTTGTGCCAATTTCGCTGCTCTTTTTTTTACTTCACACTCAGCCGGCATTGATAATTCACCCCCTTAAGGTAATATATATCACAATATATCATTGTACCAAATACTAACTTAAAAATCATCTTCGCTGAGAAATTGACTGATTATTGTAAGCCCCTTCTCTTCTTTCGGAACGTAATATCGGGCAACGATTTTCATCTCCTTTACAATTGCATTCAGGGCAACACAATTTGACCATTCTATTGACACGTTCCACTTCAAGTCCGTTCTCGACGGCTTTCTTTCTCGCTTTTAGTAATAATTCACAACCGTGCATATAAATCCACCCCCCAAACCAGACAACGTGCTTCATTAAAAGTGTCCGAATTATCTCCTGGAAACTGGTGATCTTCAAGACTTTATTATTTGAAGAAAAAAGAGGATAATCACCATTTGGATCAAGAGGTCTTTCTTTTTCTCCCTTTACTTATTATCTTCTTTGTTACAATATCACTTACCGGATTTTTTTCGAAGATTATACATACCCTTGGAATAAATCCATCCGGTTGTTTTAAATCCGGCCTTAAAGTGTCCCCAGGATCATGTCTTGGAATCAAATTACCATTGGCATCAAACCTCTCGCCGTACATACAAATATAGGTTGGGTAATCATTGTCTTCTCCACGCCATATTCCATCAGAACGTATTTCAACACCAAGTCCACGGAGATTGGTTGCCCATTTGTTATATATTTTACAAGGTTGATTACAGCTTATACATTTATCTCCGATAAGGGTAAATATTCTCCCGTCGGGATCTGTAATTTGTCTTTGCCCGCCATTGCTTTGGAAATCAATCTCCCTCTCACCACCTATTGTCTCATTTCTATTTCTCATGCTTCTTTGTCTTTGCGGCCTATTGTTGTTGAAATCCGGCCCACTCCCCTTACCTCTTGTCTCTATTCTATTTCCCATAGTTCATTGCGAATGTAATCAATCGACAAAAAATAATCAAGTTTTTTATAACGATTCGATAAATTTCAAAAAGTAGTATTTGATAATTAATAAGTTTATAATCCGTTTACTACAATTTGTTATGACTAAATGTAGATATCGAATAACCAACCCCAATGAATTAGTAGTTTCTGAGATAGACGGCTTTCCTGTAACCCACTATGCCTGTAAATGTCTACTTCTTGAAAAAGAAGGTGTAGAAAGACCAACATGCATAGACCCTTTCTCAGACGCGAGAAGCTGTGATGTTGCCCTGAAGAATAAATCTCAAAAAACTACTGATAGTCTTGTTTTGGAATAGGTATTATTCCATTTTACATTCATCCCGCTCCGCCACCGCCGCCACCGCCCCCTCCTCCGCCACCGCCGGAAAATCCTCCCGAACTTCCTGACCCATGTGCCCCAAAAGATTGGAAACTGTTCCCTATTGATGTAAATGCACCGGATAGACCCGCAAAAGATTCCTGCATCCCTCCAAATTGTGTATTGGCATTGCCCGACGACATCCCTGCAATATAAAGTCCCGATGTGTGATATGCGTTCTCCGGAAATGATACAGGCATTTGCGAAAGTGCCTTTAATGACAACCCTAAGGCTGCACCGTAAACCAAATACTTCTCCCAGATAATTACCGAGTCTATGGGATAATTTTTTGTAATTGAATAGTCTTTCATGTACGTCTTGAAAGCTATCCAGTTTGCATATTCCTGCAGTCCCGTATCGGTTTTTTTGTACATGAATGGAGATGTCGCCAATGCAATTATAAAAAGAAAGACGAAGAGGAATATCATCACATTGGCAAATCCAAAGACGGTTGTTTTTGATAGTAATGTGGAACCGAAATTCAACGCCAGATAACTGAGAAATAAAAGAATCCCCATTTCTTTGGAAAATTTGTCTTTCGCTTCTTTGCTTTTTGAATCCACAAACCCCAGATCAATAAGGTCCTTGTTTCCGTTTTCGCGCCACTTCTTCCAAAAATCACGTGCGGATGTCCTGTCGGTTAAGCCCATGTTTTTAATCTCAGAAAACTCAATCTCGTCTTTTCCTTTTCTTAAGAAGAAAAAATCCAGAAGATCTTTTTCTCTCTGCGAAACCTTCTCATCGACAATGTATTTCATATCTTTTATTTTTAATGAATAATTGTATTTGGAGGAACCCAAGAATGAAGTTGTTTTTAATGCTTTAATTTCGAGAACCTTTTTTCGTACCAAATTTAATACCGTCGCGGTAATACTTTTTGTTGTCGGAGTCATGTTCCAACTCGTTAGTGTTTCAACAAGTACGGGTTCCAGTTCACTTGGTGTCTCATGGAGCTTCCCCGACAGATTAACCTGTGGGGTTGGTGCATCATCCCCCACTCTTTTCCATACAAAAAACCAGTAAATTATCCTCCACACGGGAAGGGCTAAAAATAGAAGAACAAGTGCAATTTTAACAATTCCGGAGGTTTTGCTTTTTATGGCAAATGCCTTTTCTTCTTTCAGAATATTACTAAGTGTTGAAGAACCACTTTGAGCATAAGTGGCATTCTCAAGCTTCTGAAAAAGAACTCTTACTTCAAAGAAATTTTTCTCTGGAAGACTATCGAGTGAAAAATCAACCTCGCTGTTACTGGGAATACTTACCTTGCCGTTTAACGGACCGTGTCCAAATCCCCACAAGCGATCCGATGGAATTCCCGAAGGCAGTAAGATTTTTGCCGTAATGTTTTCCGTTGGTTTTACCCATTCATCACCAATAAGCTTCCAATAAAATTCTGAAATATCGATGTGATTTACTATTGCGTTTTGAATCCTGTATTTAAGTGTGAAGACTTTTGTTTCGTTACTCGCCTGGTAATACCACTTAACGTAAAACTTGTCATCTGTCGCACTTGTTGTGTAAACCCCTTTTTTACCATCGACCAAAAGATCAAAGTTTGTAATTTGATAGATTATTCCCTGGCTGTTTTTTAGGTAAATCCACTCATCCGCCCAGGCAAAATCGCCGTCAAAATCATAAGTTCTTGACTCTATAACATCCGCGGATCCGTCGTGGTTGATTTGAACAATAAAATCAACATTTGTTATCGAATAATCCTTAGCGGAAACGGTTTGAAAAGCGAAACACAAAAACAAAAGGGATAGAAAGGAAATAATTATTTTTCTCATTAAATCCATTTTACCACCTTATAAAGGTAAATTACCCAATTGAAACAGTACGGTAAAGGGGGATTAAAATCAGGTTTTATTACAACTTGGGGATTGATTTCTTGACCTTCGATTCAACACCTAAATCAATAAAATATGCCCTACCCTCCAAAATACTGAAGTTGTTAATATTTTGAAGTTCAGGCACCAAACAATAATGTGACGACCAACCCCCGTTTATCCATTCGTGAACAGCTATAACACTTGCCGTCTTGCCTCTATAGGAAGATTCGTAGCTACATACACTACTTGCATCTTGTGGAGCACCCTCAAGTTGTGAAAGTCCGAAAAAATTCAATCCTGGGGAAAGAGCAATGTTCGAATTGGTGGCAATCCCACTTACTGTCAGATTGACCGGAATGTCCACTTTGATAAAATACCCCACGTTTTCCAATATTCCAAAGTCTGGCGTCGTAGGTAAAGCACAATCATATTCATTCCATTCCCCATCCACAAATTTATTCACGAAAGTTATCGAGGAATCAATCTTACAAATATCATCTGCTGTAAGGTTTGTCCTTAAGGGAATAGCTATTGCATTCAATCCGGCTGCCAAGTTGAAAGTAATTGACTGCTTATTGTTTTTTGCGTCAGTTCTTAAAATAGATTTCGGGGACTGAAAAGCAAATACAGACAGTATTACAAGAGCGCTGGCAACAACAAGGTAAAAGAATGTAAATTTACCCGGAGATTTTGTTTTTATATTCATGAATACCGTATTCAATCTGTCTACTTTTCAGAATAGCTTATAAATGATTAATAAGTCAATAACGGTAACACTTAAAGCGCATACGGATGTTATAATCCGGTATAGTCTCCAAACATAAATGAAAAAGATAAAAAGCATCGGAATAAATAAGTTTTTTATCTTTATTGTTTTGCTTATCGGCTTTATTTTGCGGATAATATTTCTTGATGTCATTCCCCCGGGACTTGCTAATGATGAGGCAAACATAATCTTAAACGGGCAATCGATTTCTCAAACAGGAAAGAACATTCCTGGTGTTGTAACCGGAATATTTGGAATACCGTCGGGAGATTATATTTCCGGCGCACACAGCGAGTTAAGCTCATATTTTTTGTCGGTTGTCTATTTCTTTACGGGTTTTTCATCGTTTTCATCAAGACTTCCTTTCGTTTTTGCAAGTATGGGGACTGTGGTACTACTTTTTTTAATATCAAAAAGACTTTTTGGAAAAAATATTTCATACATTACCCTTATTCTTGCAACGGTCAACCCTTGGCTTATACAGTTTGGGCGCTCAGGATACGAGGCGATAATAAGTGCCTTTTTCTATCTTGTAGCTATTTATGTTTTTTTAATATCCAAAAACTGGAAACAACTATACGCCTTCCCATTTCTTCTTGCCGGGTTTTTTAGTTATTTTTCCGCAAAGATATTGGTTTTTCCAATAGCATCATCACTGTTTTTATATCAATACTTAATTAGCGGAAGAAAAAGGATTCTCCCGGCGGTTATCTTAAATTTACTGGTCATAATCTCATTAATTATCTACTATCCCCTTCTTACAAGAAGTTATCCGGGTGAAAGAATAAAAGAACTAAAAGTTGGTTCCTATGCGACAAACGTCGACTTCAAAAGGACACACTCCATAAAATTTACGCCTGTTGAGTTAATAGAAAATAAGCTCGTTGAAAATATCTACGACCGTTTGGAGGCTTCACTTGGTGGGCTATCCCCCGTTTTTCTTTTCCTTAACGGCCAACCGGAAACAAGCGGGCATCTTCAAATACCCGATAACGGCTCAATGTTTGTGATTGATTTTCTTTTTGTAATTTGTGGACTTATCTTCCTCTCCCGTAAATATTTGAGGAAACTGATTTTGTTTTTAATACTCGTTACATCCTCGCTTCTTCCTAATTTTTTCGACATCGCCCATACCACGTATTCAATGCGTCCCGTAATTCTTATACCAATACTCATTATCGTGAGCGCTGTCGGAATATGGGGATTTTTTCAGATATTGAGCAAATCGTCTTTTCGTATTCCCCTGATACTTGCGGTGTTTGTCGTATATTTATTTCTATTTCTTCGCTTTGTATTTAACTACTACTACCGCCTTCCGATTGAAAACAGCGGTACATTTTATTTCCACGACAGGATCGCCACTCACTATATAGGGGAAATATTCAAAAAGTATCCACAAACGGAAATCGTATGGATTGTTCCCGAACGACATTTCACTTTGTACCGCTACATATACTTCAGTGGTCTTTATACAAACAAAGATAATATCGTTTCGATAAACAAAATATTAACTCAACAAAGTTACCGTGTTGGCAATTTAAGTATCGAAAATACCTGTCCCGAGAAAATATCAAATGATAAATATTATATTATCGACAGCAGTCTCAAATGTAAGGGTTTGGAAAAGGAAGCGGTTATAACAGATATCAATGATGCAGGAGAACATTATTACCTACACAGAGATCCTTTGTGTAGTGATTACGAACACCACTCCTACCCACTTATTAGGGATTTTCAACTTCTTCGGCTCGAGAAACTTTCAACCAAAGACTTTTGTTTAAATTATGTACAGAAACAAGATTAAAAACCAAACAACTTGCTCAATGGTAAATATCTGATATAATTAGTTACGTACACGCTGAAGAGATTTTATACAAAAGATTTCTTAACTGCCTGTAAAAAAAGTTCTGTTTAAAGAGCCTAAGGGCTCTTTTTTTTGTTTTGGAAGGGGGTGAAATAATGACAGTTGAAATAGAGAAAAAAACTGAAAAAGTTGTATCCGATGCGACCCGTTTTGACGAATTGTTAAGGATTGCTAGAGAAGAAATGAAAAGTGACCCATGCAGGGGGTGTCAAACTTTAAGACAAACAGGTAAATGTATGGCACCACTTTGTGCCACATTTTCCAATAAAGTAAATATTGGTTGGAGTTCAACTTGAAGAAATTCAGGGTATTATTATTTAAGACATCCTTAAAATAAAGGTTTGTTTACGAGATACTTTTGCACCTATCCTCCCCCATTCTAAGGTTGTTCCTCATTTGCATAACAGACTTTTAAATGTAAATTATTTACCTGCTCACAACTATACCCTTACTCAAACACCTTTTATTGATACGATAAACCTCATATATACTAAATAAAATCTATATAATTGATTTTTTAACCACCCGTAAAAAATAAGTTCTGTTGAAGCTTTATTGTGAGTCCGGGAGGGATCGAACCTCCAACCATCACCTTAAAAGGGTGTTGCTCTACCATTGAGCTACGGACCCAAGCAAATAAGTATCGAAGCTTTTAATAAAGTCGACGATGCATATTATATCTCAAAATCTTTTTATGGTAAAATACGAATTTGAAAGAGGCCTTATCGTCTAGCGGTTAGGACAGCGGGCTTTCATCCCGTAAACCCGGGTTCGATTCCCGGTAAGGTCACAAAAGTATTACCCTCTTCTCTCGCAGTAGCAACCTGTACAAATTATTTTGCATCCTTTGTATTTGTTATCATCTATTGTTGAGTCTTTGGTAAATGTGTATTTTACATGTTCAAAAATACCCTCTTTTCTAAGGTGTGGACATGTCGTAAAAATCGTATTTGTTGGAATAATGTCGGGGTATGGGAAAACTAATCCTAAAGCTTTACCTGTACCATCAAATCCAACATCACGAACAATTATATCTTTTCCACTTTCGCTACAGTTAAATACGGGTATACTTTCTATCTTCATGCTTCAGAGTATTTTATACCAAAAAATAAAGCTTTTAAGAAGAAATAATTAATCAATAAGCAAGCTAAACGAGAATCCTGTAAATATTAAATAATAATAGATTCGTAGAATTGATGTTCCTTTTTAGCCTCTTCTTGAAGAAGATGAACTACTTTCCAAAATTCTACCAAACCATAACCGTCTTTTGGGAAATATATCCTAATCCCGAAAGTACTTTTATCAAGAGGATATTGATAACCCTCGTTTGTAGTAAATATTTCCCCTGGTTTAGTTGTAACATTTAGGTTAAGTTCAAGAAGATCTGCCGCTTGTTGCACAAATTTTAGACTTTCTCTACTAATTGGGTAATTCGAGATTTGGAGATCCTCACCTTTTGAATGAGAACAGCTGTCACAAATATGCTCAGGTCGTTCTGCCATTGTTGCGATTATACTACTAACTTATAGTATGTCAATATTTTACGCTCGAGTAGAAAACTATTGTGTATATCAGATATAATACTGACGATACACGGTAAAAAAACCTATTGGGAGGTCGTCTAACGGTAGGACAACAGACTTTGGATCTGTTTACTCAGGTTCGAATCCTGGCCTCCCAGCCAAG
>CAZSNC010000012.1:0-20890 GCA_964608405.1 uncultured Gammaproteobacteria bacterium
TCCTTTATTTGTTTAATCAACTTTTCGGCAAGTTTCCCGCGTTCTTCAGCCCAATAGAACCTTTTGCCTAAAATTGCGCTCGTAGATGAAAGTGATATTAAAGCAAGGATTAATGAGATTGTTAGGATTTTCTGAGATTTATGGTATCTTGCTAGTTTCAGGTAATTGTTGACGATGTAGCCCAAGACTCCCCAAAACGCCGGTAAAGAAATGGTTAAGTAATGACCCGATTTGTGAGAGGGTAGGAAAATAACGGGGGCAAGACCTAGCGAATACCAGACAATTAATAGTATTAAGTTGCGGTTGTTAAATGTTTTTTTCTTTTTTACAAACACGCGAGTAATCATGTATATAAGTAATCCAGAAGAGATGAAAAACGCAGGGAAGATTATTCGGTAATAGTTTCCCCAAAAACGCATAAGCCTTGGATCTACCTGAATCAGCGATGGCATAAAATCCTGAAGCATCTCAGGGAGTCCCATTGCCCAACCGGAATACCATATTAATGAATTAACTGTTCTTTTTGGGTCAAAAAGTGTCTGGTACTGCATTTCGTTTTTTGAATAACTGATAACGAAATAGTTCAGGCATAGATAGATTATTAGAATAATAAAAGTTGGCAGGACCATTTTAACGTTCTTTAACAGGTCGTTCTTTTTGTTTTTAACTAACGTAATTCCTAGCAGTAGGAACGGCAAAACATAACTTTGTTCATGAGAGGCAAGCGCAAGGATGAATGTTAAATAAGTTAGGAAAATATACCTTGGACGTTTCTGCTCAAGAAAGTTCAGATAACTTAGAAGGGAAAGGAGAATAAACATTAAAGCCCCCAGAACTTGAATCCCCCCTGCTAAATAGTAAAGCGTCGCAACGTTACTTGCCCCTATTGTATAAAAGAAAGCTGTAAAGTAAGCATGGAATTTGTTCTTGAATAATTTATTGATGAGTTTTGCAATCAGATATGCATTTGTTAAATGGATAACAAATGACAGCACCCTAAGGGGAAGGTGATTTAAGAAAAATAGGTTGTATGAGAAATGGTAAAGAAGATCACGGAAAAGCGGTCTGTAAAAAGCAATTTGCCTCTCGTTGAAAGGGTGGAAACCTATCAAATAGGTAAGCCCCTTAAGAGAACCATCGGTTTGTGCAATTTTAAAGTGAAAAAAATCGTCTTGTGTAAAGTAGGTGTTAAGTACTGGATGGTAGAGGATAAGAAAATATCCGATAAGAACTATCCAGAAGAAATATCTTTTAATTAATTTAAATGCCATGTCCACAATATTTCAAATAGAGTTAGTTATATAATATCTTAACGGTGGAAAAATTAAAGCGATTTCAATGGTTTAGTTTAATACTTTTGCTGCTTCTTTTATTTGTTTATTGGTCCTGGTGGCTGCCTGGAGTGAGAGTTGCAAATGACTATCCGCTTGTTGCGACATCTACTTTGTTGGGCTATCTTGATCTGCCAAGACTGTGGAATGAGTTGGGTTCGGTGGGGTTGGGTGAATTCGGGTCGTTTGTTCTTTGGTCTTACCCGATGTCACTTTTTTCCGGAGTACTTGCACATTTACACATAAACTTTTCACTTCAGGAAAGAGTTGTATTTATTATTCCGATATTAATTTTCGGTATTTTGGGAATTAAGTTTTTACTTAAGAAATATGAATTATCGAAAACGGCTATATTCATATCAGCATTATTTTATCTGACAACCACTTACTTTCTTCTCCTGGTTGACGGTGGACAGTTGTCGATTGCACTTGTATATTCACTTTTTCCCTTAGCATATTATTTAATAGATAATTCTCTTGATGGCAACATTAAGTCCAAGTTGGTTGCGTTACTTGTGATTCTATTGATCACCGCTTTAGACGTAAGGCTTCTGTTTCTGTTAATTATTGTTTTCCTTGTAAAATATATTTTTGACTGGAAAAAAGGTTTTATTTTGACGTCCAAATCATATATTATTTCCGGAATTGTAATAGGTGTCGGATGGTTTTTGATTAATCTTTTTTGGATAGTTCCAATTTTAAAGTACCCGCTTTCAACAAGTTTATATTCTTCTTTAACGCAGGATACCGGAATTCAACCAACAACATGGAAACACGCACTGCTTCTTCTTCAGCCACAGTGGTATAAGAATGTTTTCGGTGTGGTACCCCAAATAAATTATTTGTTTGCCGGGATTCCGGTTGTTGCATTTTTTGTTTCGGTATTGCTCATGGTAGGTAAGTTTTTAAAGATACAACCTTTATTAAAAATCCGATGGAAAAAGGAAATTGTATTTTGGACAGCCGTCGCACTAATTGGAATATTTTTGGCAAAAGGTACCAATCCGCCCTTTGGGTTTATTTATGATCTTCTCTTTAAACGTGTCCCAGGATTTTCACTTTTTAGAGATTCGACAAAATTCTTCTTTTTAGTTGCATTATCATATTCGGTCTTAATTGCCTTCGGTATCGACTGGATATTAAAAATGCTTGATAACAAGTTCAAAAACAAACAGATATTTAAAGTAATTCCTTGGGTGTTTGTGATTTATTGTTTGTTTTTAATCTCACCGGTTTTTACTGGTAAAATGACGGGAACCTTTTCGAAACCGATTTACACTAAAGAATCATCTGTTGTTGCCGATATCATTAATAAAGATAACGATTATTCAAGGATTTTCTTTATTCCATCACGAGCGCCTTTGGGATATACATCCCCCCTGCATCCATCGGTTGAAGCTTTGAGACTTCTTTCACTGCGTCCGTTTGCAATAGGAGTTGTCGGTAATTATGAGAAATTTAACTACCTAAGAGAGGCTTCCTATATGGGAGAACTTTTCTCGGTTGCTGGTATCAAATATATTTATTATCCATACCCGGACACAAGGCGCGAAACATTAAAACAGGATAATATTGATTACTATTACGCATTTATCAGTCAGCTGACAAATCTTTCCTGGATTGAGGGAAGAATCTCGGATCCTCCTTTGGCAGTACTAAAAACCAAAAAGACAAAAGAACATATTTTTCTTTCTGGTAATTCCTTTTACGTAGTTGGATCAGACCGGATTTACTGGGATTTGATTGATATTGACGGATTTGATTTGTCTGAAAACGCACTCATTTTCGCAGAGGAGAATCCGATGGTTATTAACAATATCGATCCAAAAAGTAAGGTTTTGCTTTACGGGAAAAACGATACAGACTTATTAATGTCTTTTGTTGACAGGAATGATTATTATTTCCCGGCAACTGATTTGGATAAAGAGCCTTCAGAAAATATTGGGAAAGAAATAGAAGGATTGGCGGGTCGTTATTCGGGTGAAGGCTGGTGGAAGAGGGGTACTTCGGATCTGGTTTGGTGGAGGGATTTTCTGCAATCAAAGTATGGGATTGATAGTTTAGATTTTGACTACGGTGGGGGATGGGCTGTTGCTGAAGGGGAGACAATTTATCAAATACCGTCAGTTGACTACCAAAAAGATGAAAATTTAATGGTACGTGCAATGAAAAGCAATCATGGTGGAAAAATTGAGTTTTGGCAGGGAAAAGAAAAGATCGGAGAAGTTGTTACCCAGTCCCGTGATCCGGAAACTGTTGAAATTAAACTGACCGGGTATGGACAAAACCCGAACCAGATTTTTAGGTATTCAAAAGCTGATTTTAATTGGTATAAAGTCGGAAAACTTGAAAGCACGGACCCGATAACCATCAAAACTTACGGTGACATAAATGTGGTTAATGCGATTGTGCATATTACCGATGAAGAATATTCCAATATTGAGGAGAATGTGGCAAGTTTAAAAGATCAAGGAAGAGTGATTAATTGGAATGAATTAACGGATGACAAAAAGAAGCAAATGGTAAGTAGTGGACAAACCTCGGGCGAAATATCATTTAGTCAAATTGACCCGACAAAATATGAGGTTACCATCAACAGGCTCGATAAACCGACATACTTAATTTTTTCGGAAACATTCGATGAGCTGTGGCAATTAGATGGACAGCCCTCAAAACGGGTTTACTCTCTTTTAAACGGATTTTATGTTGATAAACCGGGGGTTTACACTTTATATTTCACTCCCCAAAAATACATTCTTCCGGGACTTTTGGTTTCCGGCATTTCTTTAATATCCGTGTTGGGAATACTTTTTGCACATAGAAAAAGAAAGTAATGAAAAGGAAACAGAAAAAGAATCCAAATGCCGGCAGAAAAACAATTATTGAAAGAATACGAAAATATCTTCCGTTGGCGCTTTTTGCAGCATTTCTGATTTTTACAAGATTCTACAATTTGCCGGCAACCTCACGTTTTACCCGTGACGAATCTTCAAACCTTGTTGATATGCATAGAATCTTTGTTGACAGGGATATAACGCTTATTGGTCCTGTTGATGTTGCAAATACAATAATTTACCCGTCGCTTACTTTTTATATGCTTTTGCCTTTTGCGGTACTTGGGAATTTCACTACATATAGCCCCGGGTATGGCACTGCTTTTTATAGCGTTTTAGCAGCAATTCTACTGTTGATTATTGCCAGGAAAGTAGAGTTTAAGGAAATGAAACTTGTAGGACTACTTTTAATTGTTTGGTATCCTCTTATGGAATCCGGCAGGTGGGCATGGAACCCGCACCTTGTCCCTTTTGTCATGGCTCTGGCTCTGTATTTTTGGCTGGTCAATAAGAGACGCGCATTTTTAAGCGGTATTCTTTTTGGGCTGGTATTTCATCTTCACTACTTTACGATATTCTCCTTTGCAGGTTTTTCACTCATGGTTTTAATTAGCTCGATTAAAAAGAAACAATTTAAAGAGTTGCTTTTAATGTTGGCTGGATTCGCCCTAATGATAATTCCTTTTGTGATTTTTGATCTTAGAAACCCACCGGGACTGTTTTTCGGAAAATTTCTCTCGAGCAACTTGGTTTCTCAAGGTGCAGGTGGAGAACTTATCAGTTTACCGGCAAGTTTTATCGGAAACCTTGGACAATCTCTTTTTTATCTGACACAAAACATTTTTTTGGCAGTACTTCTGGGTGTGTTGTTTTTAGCGCTTGTCTTTCTCGATGTATATAAAAAAAGAGAAAACCTGTTATTTTTAGTGCCGTTTCTTTTTCAGATATTGGCAATTTCGTTTTTACCTTATTTCCAAGGGAGGTATCTGCTTTTGGGAATTGTTTTTTTATTCTTGTGGTTGATACAAAAAAGAGACGGGCTCTCAAGGAAATTAACCGTTTGCGCAATATCATTGATGGCTATCGGTGGAGTATTCAGTATGGGTCGGGTGATGCGCGAATCACCAACCCCTCCCGGAGCTTACATTGTTGAGAAGGCGTCAGAGATAATTTCGGATGATATCAAAGCGAACGATTTAAAAAGTGTAGATCTCGGAGGATTGGCAAGTCCGGATCCTGATCCGCTCGGAGTTATATACCGCCACACTCTTCTTGTGAAGGGAGAGAGAATATTGGCCGAGTCACAATATGGCATTACGGACAACCTGTTTGTTGTAACAACGTCTGATGAAAATACTGTTCGGAGAGACAGTGCAAACATCATAAATAATTTTCGCGAAGGGAAATTGGTATCAAGTAAGATTATTGGAAATACAAACTGGAAAGTATATTTGTTTAATCGCTAGGACTTTGTCTTAAAAGATATCATCAATAAACAAATGATGTTTTTAGTATAATTGAGTTTAAGCTATGGATAGAATTAAGGATTATTCGCAAAGAGCAGTTTCAATCATTTCAACAAATACGTTCAAGCAATCTTCTTTAACATTTACAGCAACGGTTATAAACGGGCTTTTGGGAATGGCATTCTATGTGTTTTTAGCCCGTGTTTTAGGTCCTTCTGATTTTGGATTATTTGCACTATCGGTAACTGTTTTAGCACTGGTTGCGGATATAGGGAACTTTGGAATTAATACAGGCATCGTAAACTTTGTTTCAAAATATCTGAAAGACGACAGATCAAAATCATTTGGCTATTTAAAGCTGGGACTGTATTCAAAGGTTGTTATTTCACTGGTATTTTTGTTATTGGGGTATTTGTCGTCACCTTTTATTGCAATTAGTATTTTTTCAAAACCAGAACTTATTACGCCTTTGAGACTGGCATTTGTCGGTGTGGGAACGACGTGGATGTTTTCTTTTACAACGTCGTATTACCAGGCAGTACAAAAGTTTGTCAGCTGGGGTGTTGTTCAGATATTTACCAATTTCATCAGACTGGGGGGTGTAATCTCATTGTACTTTTTATCAGACTTGTCTCTGAATACTTCACTTATTTTTTACATAGCTGCTCCTTTAATCGGTTTTCTTGTTGGTTTTATTAACCTACCTTTTTCGTTTACAAAAGAAAAATTGGACAAAAGTCTGCTGACAGACTTTTTTGGCTATAACAAATGGGTAGCCGTATCCGGAGGAATGAGCGCTTTTTCCTCTCGCGCCGACACTTTCATTTTAGGGCGACTGGTAACACCCTATTCAATAGGACTCTATTCCGCTGCAAACCAATTGGTGCAGGTTGTTCCACAGCTCATCGGTGCAATTGGTACGGTTGTTGCACCAAAATATGCGTCGTTTGACAGCGACGAGAAGATGCTTAGGTATTTTAAAAAATTACAGTATCTTGTGATTGGAATTGCCGTCGGAATATTTATCTGTACTCCTTTAGTAAGGCTTCTTATTAATGTGTTTTTTGGGCAAGAGTATAGGGAGTCGTTTGTGATTTTTATGGTCTTACTTATATCGATGCTTGTTTTTTTGATATCCGTTCCTGTTCATAATGCGATTACTTACTACTTCTCATACCCTAAACTGTTTTCCGTTTTATCGATTATCAATTTCTGTGTAGTTGCTCCTCTTGCATATTTTTTAACATTGAAATATGGAGTTTATTCAACAGCCTATGCAGTACTTACCGGAAACATTATTAATTTTATTATTCCGACCGTTTGGTTTATAAGAAAGATTAAACATTAAACATATGACACTTTGGGCACACACTCTGGTAAAAAACGAAGACAAGTACCTCTGGTATTCCGTAATGAGTGTAATAAATTACGTTGATAAAATATTACTTTGGGATACGGGTAGTACAGATAGAACCGTAGAAATAATTAAGGAAATTGGAAGGAGATACCCAAAAAAGGTAATTTTTAAAGAATTCGGAACTGTTGATCCGGCCCTATTTACAATTGCCCGGCAAAAGATGTTAAAGGAAACAAAATCTGACTGGGTTATTATTGTCGATGGCGATGAAGTCTGGTGGGACGAAAAAATCAGAGAAGTACGCCAAGTGATTGACAAGAATGGAAGTGTCTTGGACTCGATTGTGTCCAAGTACTGCAATGTCATCGGCGATATTTATCATTACCAGGATGAAAGTACGGGAAAGTATAACATTGACGGAAAGGTAGGCTATCTCACTATCCGTGCATTTAACAGAAACATAAAAGGCATTGAGTTTGCAAAACCACACGGACAACAGGGAATATACGACGGCAAAAGTGTGCTTCTGCAAAACAGAGATCCTAAAAAGAGGTATTGGCAGGATGGTTATTCATATCTTCACTTTACCAATATGCAAAGATCTACAAAAAGGTCAGAAGATTTAAAGGTTCCAAAAAGAGGTTTCAAATTAAAGTACGAAATCGGTCACGGGTTTGATCGTGATTATTATTATCCTGAAGTTTTTTTTAACGATAGGCCAAGTGAGATAAGCAACGTCTGGTCGAAAGCAGATACGGGTTACCAGACTAGGGCTTTAATATATACCCCAATGCGGTTTATAAAAAGAAAACTGATCCAATCCACAAAATCCGGTTATTAAAGTTATCTGATTATGCAAAAAGTGTGGAATACATCCTCATATTATAAAAAAGCCAGGGAAGGCAGCATGGACTTAAATCATCCTGGAATGAGACTTCTTCTGGAGTTGTCGAAGACGTCTAAGAACATTCTCGATCTGGGGTGTGGGGAGGGTACACGCTTAAAAGTAGTCGGAAAGGGAAGAAACAATTTTGCGGGAGTAGATGTCAGTGCCGTTGCTCTTAAAATTGCCTCAAGAAATATTCCAAAAGCGAAATTTTATAAAGCTGATCTGACAAACCTTCCGTTTAAAGATCGTGAATTCGATTTGGTTTACAGCGCATATGTTTTTGAACATTTAATAAACCCAAGCAAATCATTGAAAGAGGCCGTACGTGTTGCCAGAAAAAATCTGGTAATAATTTGTCCCAACTATGGCGCACCGAACAGAAGTTCGCCTAATTATAGAGGTTCGCGAATTAAAAAACTGGTCAGCGGAGTGTTCTCGGATTTTTTTGGAAAGACAGTCAAGTCTTGGAAAAAAGTCGAGCCGGCTGGTAGCAGCGATTATCAGATGGATAATGACACAACTTTAGAGCCTTACATACTGTCACTTATCAATTCTCTTAAACAAATGGGGATGTCAATTAAATATTGGAATACCTGTTGGATCTATGAATTACCAAATGCCAAAATACACCAGAGGATATTCAGGATACTGGCAAATTTAAAAATCTTTCCTTTTAAATACTGGGGACCGCATGTGGTTGTCCATGCAATAAGGTCTTAAAAGTAAGCATTGTGCCAGAGCTCCAGCGACAGAAGCGACCAAAGTCTTGGACCGAAATCATTATCTTTTGAGTGTTTTGAAAGCATTTCCTTGATGTAGGATTCATTAAAGATTTGTAATACGAATGAATTTTTATTAAGAAGAATCGATTTTGAATATTCATTTAATGATCCTTCAAACCACTGATCCAGAGGAATGGTAAAACCAATCTTTCTTCTGTAAACGTTTTCATCCGGCACGATGTCTTTAATCGCATTTTTGAGGATATGTTTGTAATCCCCTCCTGCGAATTTATTGTCAAACGGTATCTTACAGGCAAACTCGATTAATTCCTGGTCCAGAAAGGGGGATCTTGCTTCAAGGCCTACCGCCATACTGGCGATATCGACTTTTACCAGCAAGTCCTCGGGCAGATATCGTGTGAGATCCCAGTATAGTGCCTTATCACGCGGGTCCACTCCGTCAAGGCTGTCGAATACTTTCTGAATCTCTTGGAAAGTCTTTCTTCCAGTAAGATCCGTCTTTTTCATTTTTCTAAATTCCCCTTCTTCAAAATATTGAATATATGAGCCATACCTTGCCCAAATGGGAAGTTTTGCTTTGTTAAGGAATTTGGCGTATTTAATCAATTTTTTATTTTTTGTCATTTCTGCAAAGAGGTTGCTTATAGACGACAGGGGTGTTTTAAAAGGAGAAAGGTATTTATCAATAAGATAATCTCTTTGAACCCTTTGGTATCGTTCATAACCGACAAAATTCTCATCGCCACCGTCTCCGTTTAGAATCACCGTAACGTGCTTTTTGGCAAGTTTGCTTACCATGTATGTGAGAACACTGCTGGCATCGGCATATGGTTCCTCGTACATTCTTGCCAAATCTGGCAGAATCTCAATATTTTCCGGTTCAGCGATAAGTGTGTGATGGTTGGTGTGGTAGAGTTGAGAAATATTTTCAGCATATTTTGATTCATCCAAATTTTTGTCTTTAAAGCTGATTGTAAAAGTGTTTACTGGTTTTGTAGTGTTTTGTGCCATCAAAGCTACAACCGTACTCGAATCTATTCCACCTGATAAAAACGCTCCAATAGGAACGTCAGAAATCATTCGGAGTCCTACCGATTCTCGTAATTTTGCGAGGATAGATTTCTGCCAGTCACTTTCGGAGAGATCAAGTTTTTCGCGGTAATCGGGGCTCCAGTACTTAACTTTTTTCAGGTCCTTACTTTTCAAGTCTAAGATAAGATAACTTCCCGGCTCGAGTTTATGGATATTAAGAAATCCTGTCTTTGGAGAGGTGATGTAACCATATGTGAGATATTCGCCTATGGCATCCCAATCGACTTCTTTCTTGACTTCTTTCTGGGTGAGAATTGCCTTAAGCTCTGAAGCAAAAATAAAAACCCTGTTATCAAAGAAGTATTTAAGAGGTTTCTTACCTATACGATCTCTTGCAATAAACAAGATCTGGTTATGTTTGTCGTAGATCGCGAAGGTAAACATTCCGCGCATGTGTTTTAAACAGTCGAATTTGTACTTGTCGTAAAGCGCCAGAATCACTTCGGTATCGGTGTTGCTTTTAAATTTTGCCCCCTCGCGTGTGAGGTTTTTTCTTTCTTCTTTGAAATTATAAATCTCACCGTTAAAGGTGATGATGTATTTGTTTTTGTAACTCATCGGCATGTGTCCGTTTTGGGAAAGGTCGATTATGGATAGTCTTTGATTGCCAATGCCGACCTTTTCATCGGCGGATATAAATACGCCGCTGTCATCGGGTCCCCGATGGGCAATCTTTTCATTCATCGACTTGATGTCAAAGTAATCAATTTTGTTGGAGTCAAGATAAACCTTACCCGATATACCGCACATATATCTAAATTATACAATGATTTTTTACTCACAAATTCAATAGATTTGAGAGTACTGATACACGTTATACAATTTACCACTGTGATTCATATATAATTGTCATATATGGATTTAGTTGGCGAGAGAACTTTGCAAGTGATGAAAAAAGCCAAATGGTACAATCCCTGGCTATTGTCTTTTTTTGCCGGCCACTTGGGTAAGGAAATACTCGATGTCGGCGGAGGCATTGGAAACTTTACAAAGCTTTTAGGGACTTACGGAAAAGTAACATCAATTGATATCCAAAAAAAATATTACGCTAAAGTCAAATCTTCCGATAAGGATTTTGGATATGGAGACATCGAGAAAGGTGAATATTTCTTCAATAACAAATTGTTTGACTCGATAATATGCCTTAATGTTCTGGAACATATAGAAAATGATGAAAGAGCACTATCCAATATTTATCGTTTACTGAAAAAGGACGGTTCGGCAATCATTTTAGTACCAGCCGGAAAGTTGCTTTACAGTAAATATGATAAACTCCTTGGACACTTCCGCAGGTATAATTGCCGAGAACTTAAAGAAAAAGCTGTAAAAGCCGGATTTAAAATCAGTGAGGTCAGATATCTTAACTGGTGGGGGGGCTTGGGATGGTTTGTCTTTTTAAAAGTCTTGAAGAAAAGTGAGTTCCCTGAGAAAGAGGTCGGTATTTTTGATATATTAGGGAAGTATTTTCTTTGGGTTGAAAAGTATATAAAGATGCCGTTTGGACTGTCCGTTTTAATAATTTTAGAAAAATGAAATTATCAATTATTGTACCTGTATACAACGAGGAGGCGACGATTAATGAAATTCTCCAGAAAGTGGTCGCCGCTTCTCTTCCGAAAAAAGTTCAAAAAGAAATAATCATTGTCGATGACGCTTCAAAAGATAACTCTTACATGAAAGCTCTGAATTTCAAACAGGGGCATGAAGGCACTCTGACGATAAAAATAATAAAACACAACACCAACAAAGGTAAGGGCACTGCAGTGGTTGACGGAATTAATTTATCATCAGGGGATTTAGTTGTCATTCAGGATGCGGATTTGGAATATGATCCCAACGACTATGTTAAGTTAATCGATCCACTTTTAACCGGAAAGGCAGATGTCGTCTATGGAACAAGACTCAAAAACTACCCGCTTCGATTGTTTGGTGAAAAACGTACACCGCTGGTTTTACACTATTTGGGAAATAAATTTCTAACACTTGTAACCGAAATCCTGTATCAGAAAAAAGTAAGCGATATGGAAACTTGTTACAAAATGTTTAAGAAAGATGTTTTGAAGGATATCAAAATAAAAGCAAAGAGATTTGATTTTGAACCGGAATTTACAGCAAAAGTGCTGAAGCGGGGATATAAGATTTATGAGGTTCCGATTAGGGTAAAACCTAGAGGTTACGATGAAGGGAAAAAAATATCATGGAGAGACGGATTCACTGCCATCTGGACACTTATTAAATACCGTTTTGTGGATTAGAAGGCAATTTTTGCCTTCACCCTCCCGCTTGTCGGCTCTTTTGTCTATAATATAAGCATGAATATTGCGATTCTGTCTTTTTATTCGGGAATTAACAATCGCGGAGTTGAAAGATGGGTCAGCGAACTTGCCTTTCGCCTTGCAAAAAAGCACAAAGTTACTGTTTTTCAAAACAGTTCTTCAGAAACGGATAGGTACTGTGAACGTATAACGGCTGGTATTGATTATCATGAACCAAAAAGACCGGCAGGCTGGTTGGCAAAACATTTGTTCGTTGATTATAAAAGTTTGGCAGTTTTCAGATTTAACCTGAAAATATTTAAAAAACTCTTTGGTGGGAATTTTGATGTTGTTATTCCAACCGATGGTGGGTGGGAGAGTGCAATTGTGAGGATCATAACCTGGTTAAAAGGTTGGAAGATGGTAATTGTCGGACATGCTGGTATAGGTTGGGATGACGCTAATAACCTCTGGAGTTTTCCCGATGTTTTTGTTGCCATCTCCTCTTATGCAAAAGATTGGGCGCGGAGGGTTAATCCTTTTGTCAAAATCGAATATATTCCGGACGCGGTTGATCTTAATAAATTTAAACCGGATGGCGGCAAATTGACGCTTCCATTAAAAAAACCTGTTGTTCTTTGTGTTGGGGCGTTTGAAGAAGGTAAACAACAAGACTTGATTATCAAAGCCGTAGCCAAATTAAAAGACTTCAGTTTGCTTCTGGTGGGGAACGGCCCCTTGAGAGATCAACTACAGGAGACCGGAGATAAATTATTGGGAAGTACGTTCAAAATTCAAGCATTTGATTTTGAAAAGATGCCTCAAGTGTACAGGTCGTGCGATTTATTTGTCTCAGCTTCGACACGACATTATTCTTTTGAAATGGTTTTATTAGAAGCGATGGCTTCGGGGCTTCCTGTTGTTGCAAATAATGACCCGATTCGCCGTGAGATTGTAGGGGGCTCCGGAATTTTTGCAGACCCGACCGATGTTGTAGAGTTTTCGGGTACTATAAAAGAAGCGGCTTTACAAAAATGGGGCGGAAAACCTCTTAAACAAGCAGAGAAATTTTCCTGGGAGAGGGTCTACAAAAGATATGAAGACTTATTTTTGTCTCTGCTGACAGACAAATAATTTAATATATGTTATCGGTTACAATAATTACATTAGACGAGGAAAAAGATTTACCGAAATGCCTTGAATCGGTTAAAGATCTTGCCGACGAGATTGTTGTTGTTGATAGCGGAAGTACGGACAAAACAGTTGAAATTGCCAGAAAATTTGCTGCAGAAGTATTTGTTCGAAAGTTTGACAATTACTCCAATCAGAAAAATTTTGCGGCTAATATGGCCAAGGGCGATTGGATCCTGTCGGTTGATGCCGATGAGGAAATAGAACCGGCTTTAGCTAATGAAATAAAATTAAAGCTTCGGGATATAAAAAACGGGATTAACGGCTTTTCCATTCCCCGAAAGAATATTATTTTGGGGAAATTTATCAGGTATACGAGGTGGCAGCCGGAGCTGGATAGACACATATGGCTTTGGAAAAAAGATGCCGGTAAGTGGGTTAATGAAGTCCACGAAGAAGTGCTGGTTGAAGGAAAAGTAGAAAAGTTAAAAAATGCAAAAATCCACAAGCAGTACAAGAGCGTTGAAGAGTTTTTCCAGATGATGGTGAGATACTCTCAATTTGATGCGGAGGAGAGGGTCGGAAAAGGGATTCATTTTTCGTATTTAAGACTGTTTTTCGATCCAATTTATAACTTTTTGGTGAGGTATTTTTACCGGCTGGGATTTTTGGACGGGTGGCGAGGCTTTGTACTTTCATATCTGATGGCAGTTTACCATCTTATTGTCTGGGTTAAGATTTGGGAGAAAGACAGGAAGTAACCTTTTAATAAAATGATCTATTTGGTTCTTATACTTGGGTTAATATTAAGACTCATTTCTGTTAATCAATCACTTTGGCTTGATGAGGCAATAGGTGCTTTGGCGGTAAAGAATCTTTCATACTACGACCTAATTACAAGTTTTTTAACCGTCGACAATCACCCCCCGCTTTACTACCTGTTGTTGAAACACTGGAGCGGTATTTTTGGATACTCGGAAATTGCTTTAAGAGCCCCGTCAATAATTTTCGGTCTGGGTACAATTTATTTTGTTTACCTTATCGGGAGAAAAATATTCGATTCGGAAAAAGCCGGATTGATAGCCGCAGCCTTACTTTCAACATCACAACTTCATGTCTATTATTCACAGGAGGCCAGGATGTACTCGATGGCAGCTTTTTTGGCAGTAGCTGCCTTTTACTGTTTTTTGTTTTTACTTGGGGATAGGCAAAAGTTTAAGCATTGGTTTTTCTTTTCTCTTTCGACTACTGCTTTGGTATTTACCGATTACATGCCCGTTTTTCTGTTGCCGGTATTTTTTGTAATCCCTCTTTTTAAGAAAAAAAACAAAAGCTGGTGGATAAGCTACGCTTTTTTGTTTTTACCGCTTCTTGTCTTTGAGCTGATTTGGCTTCCTGTTTTTGAAAAACAGTCATTGGGTGGAAAGTGGCTGATGGACACCCTCCCCGGTTGGAAGGAATTGGCAGGTGGTGCGACCTTTAAGCAACTTGTACTTTTGTGGATGAAATTTACCTTGGGCAGAATCTCACTTGCGAATAAAGGCGTCTTTTATGTAATAAGCGCTTTAGTTTCCATCCCGTTTGCACTTTTAATATCGAGATCTTTTAAATTTATTAAAAAATTTAAAGAGGTTTTTATCTGGTTGCTTTTGCCAATTACTGTTTCGTACGTCGCATCGGTATTTTTTCCGGCATTTATCTACTTTAGGCTACTTTTTATTCTCGCTGCATTTTACCTGGTGCTAACCCTTGGAGGGATGGTTAACGCCAGTAGAAAATGGAGTGCGCTTATTGCACTTATTATACTTATAAATATTGCGTCCTGTATTTTTTATTACACGGACAAATTCCAAAAAAGAGAAATGTGGAAGGGTGCCGTAGCCTATGTTGAAAATAGAGTTACTGATAATGAAATAGTTCTTTTTTCCTACCCGGAACCATTTGCACCTTACCGTTGGTATGAGAAAAAAGAGGACTTGTCATTTGGTGCTACGGATTCAATTAAAGCCGGCAATATCGAAACTTCTATTAAGACAAAAAAGCTAATCACAGGCGTTTCGGGGATATATTATTTTGAGTATCTTAATGACCTTTCTGATCCGGAAAGGGTTGTAATGGGTACGATTGAGGAAAACGGCTTTTTCGAAAAAGAAGTAATTGGAGATTTTAATGGGGTAGGATTGATATATCATTTTGTCAGATGAGGGTATGAAAACATCAAAAATTTTAAAGTATAAAGAAAAGATTTTTCCGATTATAGTCGGCTTTTTGATACTTGTTCATATTTTTATCCTTCTTCGGATGATATTTTTCCCCTACCCGGAGCTTTTTATCTATTCATACCTTACGGATCAAGGGCTTTTACCATACAAACAGATCATCGACCAGCATTTCCCCGGGGTAATGTTCTTACCAGTTAATCTGTTTTCTCTCGGGATCGATACTTTGGCTGAAATGAGACTGCTTTCTTTTGCCTTAATTATCTTCAGCGATCTCATGTTGGCAAAAATTCTCAAGAGACTATTTAATAAAAATTCCTACGTTTTTGTAGGGCTTCTTTTGTATGTGTTCTGGCAAATATATTTTGAGGGCCACGTACTTTGGATTGAGTCGTTCATAACCCCGCTTATCTTAGCCGCTTTTTATTTATTGATGGATTTTATTAAGAAGAAAGATTCTTCAAAACTTTATATATCGGCATTTGTGTTGGGTTTGTCCTTGGTTTTAAAACAGACCGTGCTGCCGATAGTTGGGCTAATTTACTTGTACTTGATATATAGAAAAATACCCCTAAAAAATATATTTTATTCACTATTTTTGTTTTCTTTACCGATGTTTGTGGTTATTCTTTATTTTTTCAGGGTTGGAATAATAGAGGATTTCTTCTATTGGACAGTTACTTTTAATTTGACGGCCTTTGCTGAGATGGGAAAGACATACCCAACGCTTAATAATCTGATAAAAATAATGCCCGTTTTTGGAGTTGCCTTGGTTTCTGTCTTATGGCAAATGAAAAAACGCAATTTTCAGACAATAATGCTTCCCGGCGTATTTTTATTGGGGTCTTTGTTTTTTGCATATGCCCGGTTTGACTACATTCATTTACAGCCGGCTTTACCCTTTGCAGTGATACTTATGTTGTTTTTGTTTGGAAGTGTCAAAAAGAGCCTCCTGATAGCCTTTGCGGTTTTGTACGTTTTTGTTTCCTTATACATATTCGTCCCCAGCTTTCGTTTTTATAGTAAACCCGGTGTTTCACCGATGTTTAACGATACCGAAACTGTGTCACTGGTTAATTCTGTAAACATGTATAAAAAGGGCGGAAGTGTATTTGCCCTTGGAACTTATCCCCATATATATTATTTAACCAATTGCCTTCCTCCGGGTAACATATTTTCATTCCAGTTCCCTTGGTTTATGAAAATAGCCGAGGATAGAATTTTGGAAGGGATAGTAACGGATCCGCCTGATATAATTGTCCGAGACGGTAGCGCCCAGGTAGATGGGTTTACACTAGTAAACTATATGGAAAAAATAGAAGATTATGTTAAGAAGAACTACAGGGAAATTAACAGGATTGGTAGTACTGAGATTCTGGTAAAGATATGAAAATCACAATAGACGCGTCACAAATTGTTTACGAAACGGGAGTTTCCGTATATACGAAAAACCTTATAAAATTCTTACTCAAGATTGATAAGGAAAACACCTACCAGATAATTGGGGGGTCATTGAGGCGTTTCGGTGAGCTGGGGGAAAAGATAGGTTCCCTTGTAGGGGACAGTAAAAATAGCTATAAAACAACTTTTCCGTTTGCACCGGCCATATCGGAGCTAATTTTTAACCGTTTGGGTTTAGACATCGACCCTTTAATTGGCAAGCCCGATGTTTTTCACTCTTCGGATTGGACACAACCCAAAACCGGCGCATATACCGTGACAACCATTCACGACCTGATCCCTTTTTTGTACCCCAAACTGGTTCACCCTAAAATCAGATCTGTACACATTAGGCGGATGGAACGGGTAAAGAGGTATGTTGACAAAATAATCGTTCCTTCGTTGACTACACTGGGCGACCTTGTAAATCTTGGCGTAAAAGAGGAAAGGATTGTTGTAATTCCTGAAGCCGTTGATGATGATCTTAAAAAACCAACAGTGAAAGAGGTTTTGAACATAAAAAAGAAATACAGGATTTCGGACAAGTATTTGTTGAGTGTTGGAACCAGTCCCAGAAAAAATATCGATAGGATTATAACGGCATTTGAGAGAGTAAGGACGGAAAAGCCGTGCAAGTTAGTCGTCGTTGGGGAGATGAAAAAACACCTGTCGGTCCGTAATGTTATATTTTTGGGGCATATCCCGACTTCAGATATGGCGAAGATCTATTGTGGGGCAGAAGCATTAATTTACCCGTCTTTATACGAAGGCTTCGGACTGCCCATTCTTGAGGCTTATGCGTTGGGTGTGCCTGTACTAACATCAAACATCGGTAGTCTCAAAGAGGTTGGGGCAGGTGCCTCGATGTTGGTTGATCCGAATGATATCGATTCAATTACACAGGGGATAAACGAACTTTTATTGAAAAGAAACGAGTATATCAAGAAGGGTAGAGAGGTGGTTAGGAAATATTCGTGGGAAGAAACAGCAAAGAAAACCCTTGGTGTTTACGAAAGTTTTAAAAAATAACTATGATTATTGGAATTGACGGTAGTGAGGCAAATGAAGTTGTTAGGGTAGGCTCTTCAGAGTATGCATTTCAACTGCTTAATGCACTTTATAGGATATCTTTATCCAAGAAATTCTATCACAAGTTTGTTATATTCATAAAACAGAGTGAAATTAATGGGTTACCCAAGGAAAATAAACATTGGCATTATGAAGTATTACCCTCAGAAAGCCTTTGGATAATCAGGAAACTTATCCCAAGGCTTGTTTTTAACAGAAAGTTGGATGTTTTTTTCAGTCCCACGCATTATTTACCGGTTATTACGGGGATTCCTCAAGTATGCACTATCCATGACCTAGGATATCTCATGTTTTCGGAACAATTTCGCCGATATGACTTTTGGCAGTTAAAATACTGGACTGCTATTTCGATTTATATATCAAAGTATATCATCGCAGTATCTGATTCGACCCGGGATGATATTGTACGACATTATCCTTTTGCATCAAAAAAGATCGAAACAGTATATCACGGAGTCGACCACCGGTATTTTAATGAAAATATCTCGGAAAATCTTGTGCGACATGTTAAAGGTAAATATAAAATTGGCAAAAACTATATCCTCTCCCTCGGGACACTAAAGCCTTCGAAAAATATTGAGGGGATAGTCTCTGCATTTTCTGGATTGGTGAATGACAAATACAAACAGATGTCAGATTATCAGTTAGTAATTGCTGGAAAGAAGGGATGGTTATACGAAAAGATTTTCAAATTAGTAAAAGACAATAAACTGGAAGATAGAGTTGTCTTTACAGACTACATAAGCCAGGAAGATAAGAGGGTTCTTTATAAAGGGGCAAGACTTTTGATATCCCCGTCCTTTTGGGAGGGTTTTGGAATACACGTACTTGAATCAATGGCATGCGGAACCCCCGTTGTTGTAAGTAGGGCTGGCAGCCTTGGAGAGGTTGCTGGTCATGTGGGTATATACGTTAATCCCAATAATACAGATAGTATTGCCGAGGGTATCTTAAAAGTGGCTAGAATGTCAGATTCGGAATATAATACTTTAAAGAGGGAGTGTATTAAGCAATCAAGCGCTTTTACTTGGGAAAAAGCAGCCGTAAAAACACTTTCATTACTTGAAAAAGCAAAAAGAATATGAAGTTGGGCAATCTTAGCGTAAGTTCTCGGGGAATCCATTTTGTGGATAAGTATGGCGAAGTTATGGGTACTTCTGAGGCTATTGTGAAGATGATCAATAGGGTAATAAATATACTCTATGACATGAACTTATATTTTATCCATATTGTAAGTCTCCATATACCCAGCCATTTAATAAGAAAATTTATTTTCATGATTAATGGTGTGAAAATGGGAAAAGGGAGTGTCATCCATATGGGTTGTAAATTCTTTTATTTGAGAAATATTGAAATAGGAGCGGATTCGGTAATCGGAAATAATGCATTTTTAGACGGAAGAGCAAAACTTTCAATTGGTAGTCATGTAGATATTGCCAGTGAAGTGATGATCTATAACTCGCAGCACGACATAAACGATCCTAAATTTATAGCTATTGAGGAACCTGTAAAGATCGGCGACTATGTTTTTATCGGTCCGCGTGCAATAATCTTACCCGGTGTAAATATCGGAAAGGGTGCTATTATTGCGGCTGGTTGTGTTGTGACAAAGGATGTACCAGAAAATGCCATATACGCCGGTGTACCTGGAAAGATGATAGGGGAAAGGATAATCAAAGATTTTAATTATATTCTTGGCAGACCCAGACTTTTCCAATAGATGAAACAGGCTTTTAAAATAATTTACGTATTATTATCCCTTTCTTTTTTGTTATACCTAATACTTCCCCTATCGGGATTTCCCGAAAAACAAGAGACGTCGATGCAATCAAGCGAACCGGCAGATACGGAAACTCCGTTAAGAAGGGGATACTATGCAAACGCTGACCGGGCGTCGGTAATAGGTTATTACCGAAACGAGTTTGCTAAAACTGAAATATTTGGTCGGGAGTTTAAACTTTTTTCGTTTAGACTCAATTACCCTCCGGAGGAATCACAGGTATTAATTAGAGACCAAAACCGAAGTACATATCTTGAGGAAATAGTCCATCCTTTCAGGCAATCCCTATTTATCAGCGGGTTTGAACCGAAGTATGACAAGGACGCAATTATTGTCGATGGGATGAACTATCAGCAAAAACTGGTCATAAAGCTTGTTGTGTCAAATGTATTTATCAGGATCTTTCTTGGATTGTTGTCAATGATACTTCTCTACTTCAATATTAAAATGTGGGCGTATTTGGTAAACATACTTAAGAAACCCCCTTTAGCAAAAGCAGGTAAAATAACTATCTAATTAATATGTCGGAAACAATCAATCTTTCAATTGTAATTCTTTCGTACAACACCAAGGAAATTCTAAAAAATTGTTTGCAATCTTTGTACTCTAAGTTGGGGGGCATTTCTTATGAGATAATAGTAGTTGATAACGACTCAAAAGACGGAAGCAGGGAATACCTCTACGGGCTTATGGAAACTCGTAGGGATACACGCTGTTTTTTTATGGATGAAAATTTAGGCTTCGGGAGGGCCAATAATTTTGGAGTGAAAAAATGCCGCGGAAAGTATATTTTACTTCTTAACTCAGATACCGTTATCAAAAATGACGTTATAAATAAAGTTATTGGATGGATGAAAAAGAATCCGTCTTATGCTGTTGCAAGTTCCAATCTTTACAATGTCGACGGTACGGTCCAAGGAACCGGGGGTTATTTTCCGACACTTTTACGGGTGTTTTCCTGGATGACAATTCAGGATCTTCCGTTTATTGATTTACTTATCAAACCCTTTCACCCGATGAGGTCGAATTCGTTTTTTAAAGGATTGTCGTTTTATCAGCGTGAACGGGATTTGGATTGGGTAACGGGCGCGTTTTTAATGACTACAAGGTCTGTTTTTGAAGACGTGGGAGGTTTCGACAAGGAATTTTTTATGTATATGGAGGAGGTCGAACTATGCTACCGCATAAAAAGAAAAGGTTGGAAAGTAAAATATCTTCCATATGACGGAGTTATACACCTTGGGGGTGCAAGTGGAACGGTGGG
>CAZSNC010000013.1:0-20446 GCA_964608405.1 uncultured Gammaproteobacteria bacterium
GGATTATTTTCTTTGTTCACACTAGTTATATTTGAAGTTCTAGGATTAACACAAATATATCTTTGTTGGTATAAGAAATATGGGTTTGTTAAACTACCCAAAAAGGAAATCCTCAAGAAAATCCTGATAACTGGAGAAAACAAGAAAATTGAATTTAAAAAGAGTCTGCGTTGGGATTTTGAAAAGAATGAACTTAACAAAGAACTTGAAAAGTCCGTTATTAAAACAATTGCTGGTTTTTTGAATTCGAATGGTGGAAACCTAATAATTGGAGTATCTGATAAAAAAGAAATAATTGGATTGGAAAAAGACTTTCAGACACTTCCGAAAAAAGACAGGGATGGGTTTGAAAATTATCTAACCCAGATTATCAGGGGAAATATCGGTTCATCAAGCATGAGACTGATAAAAATAGAGTTTGAAGATTTTGAAAAAGGTACGATTTGCCATGTTAAGACAAAGTCTTCAGAAGATCCTGTCTATGTCAAATTTAATGGGAATGAAGAGTTCTTTGTAAGGGTTGGAAATTCTACAGCATCTCTATCTATTAGCGAATCGGTAAATTACATTAAAAATCATTGGAATGGCGTAAGTGAAGAAAGCCAGAAATCAAAGTAGGAAGTTGTGGTCATTTACCAATTCTCACCAGGAACTGACTGACCATATTGTACCAAAGGAATACTATGATCGCTATCCTCTGGTGTTCTCGCATTACCATTTAGACCGAATAATTGTTAGAATAGGGATGAATGAAAAGCAAAGGAAAGCAATCACCGACAGAAGATTTACCGACAGTCAGAGAAGTCTTGGACAAATTACTGACACCTGGATCTGCTCTGATCTACCCAGAAGAGAGGATTACTTTCAACAGCAAATTATCACCAGTAAAATCCCTGCAAGTCAGAATCTGCTCAACTGAGGCTGATAATCAAAGAATATTGCATACATTACACAAGCGAGTTAGACAATTATGAAAATCTTATTTGTAATATTACTGGTTGTTGTCATCGGTCTGATTGTTATATACCATCTTACTAAAATACAACGCAGGCAACTACCCAAAGACAAAGTCTACAATTTTGATGGCGCTCAAATGAGTTATTCAGTAGTTGGCAGGGGAAAATCAGTCATATTGCTGCATGGATCAATGATAAGTGATCCTTGGAACGGATTTGAGAATGAATTATCAAAGTCATATCAAGTTTATTTACCTCATTTACCTGGATTTGGAGCATCTGACGCAGTAAATGGAAAGTTGAATAATACCGAGTTATTTTCTGAGTCACTTTGTGAGTTTGTAAAGGTTACTAAGTTGGCAAAAGCGCCTGTCATTGCGTTTTCTTTAGGAACTGTTGTTGCTGTAAAATCCGCTTCTGGAGGTTGCTTAGAAGGCAAGTTGGTGCTGGTAGGTATGCCTGCGAAAGTTGATAGCGAAAAGCTAAAACAGGCATCACTCATTCCTGTTTGGTTCAGACGAATCATTGTTTCAACATTTTGGGGTAGAGATAAAATACTGATTCCAGTTTTACGAGATATTATTGGTGTTGCAGACAAAAAGAGAGATAACGAATTACTTGAGGGTTTGGCTGTAACTGACACTCGATCTCTGGTGGATCTTGATGTTTACAAAGAAATCGAGTTGAAAATGTCTGACTTGGTTCCAAAACTCAAGAATGAAACATTTTATGTTTACGGAGAGAAAGATAAACTTATTGACTCAACGAGAGAGTTGGCTAGGAATCCAATATTCATTGAAGGTGCTGACCATAATGTGTTTAGATCTCAACCAGGTAAGATGCTGAAAGCACTCAAGACAATTCTTCAGTAATGATTGCTTCATGTAAATCCCCATCTGATCTTCCTATTTGCTGTTAGTTCCAGGTATAATGGTTATGTTGTAGGTTTCAAGGCTATTTTCTTGGAAACATTCCAGTGACTATGCAAAAAACAGACGATAAAACGAGATATGCAGTCAAAGGCAACTCAATCATCCATGCAGGGTATGAAACAGGTATCCATGCGCTACCTGGCGTAGTCAAAGACAAACTTGACCAATACCTCAAATGCAAATACTCGCCAGCCAGGATATTATCCCAACTTTCCCAAGAGTTTCCTAACACTTCATTACCCAGTCGATCAGCTCTATACAACTATCGAAAGAGATACTTCGAGCAATCAATCGTATCTGCGACACCTGTCGCAAAAATTGAGGAAGTCTTTGACGCTGACAAGATCAACCTAAAATCTCTTGTTGTGAACAATGTCAAACGCTTTGTAGCGGTTGATCTACCAGAGCTTAGAGAAAGATGGTACAACGCCATGCAATACGATCAGGGTAAAACTCAGTTCTCAAAAGAAACAAGAGAAGCAGCCAGACTGTATATTGAAGCGGTCAAAGTTAGCATGGATATTATGCCCAAACTAAACATTACTGTGGAACTTATTGAAAACAAACCGCCTATTGAGTCTGAGAAAACAGAAGCCCAGAAAATGGATGTTTACGATAGACTGGCCAGAATAATCAATAAGCGAGTCGGGGGTATGATTCGTGCAGGTATACCAATTACTGGCGAAACTCTTAGACCAAATTACATGCATCCCTCACCCAACTCATAGCAAACTCTCGTCGAAAATAGTAAAATATACTAAATAAAGAGATGTTACCAGGAACTTAGTATTACTGGTATTTAGTTCAGACTATGGAAGGAAATCAGGAAGTCACCAGAAGGTTAGCTTATTACATTCGGGTATCTACAGATGACCAGGCTGACAAGTTTGGCATCCCAGCTCAGAGAGAGGCTGTTGAAGCAATTCTAAAAACAAAAGGTAGGTTGAAAGACGGACAACCTGCTGTAATTTTTGCAGGGGAAAATTATGTCTACATTGACGATATTAGCGGAACCTCCAAACTGGATGAACGCCCTGGCTTTGCCAAGCTCAAAGAAGATTATCTGTTGGCTCCCAAAGGTCAGAAGCCATTTGATACAGTGGCGGTATTCAAGATTGACCGCTTTGCCAGAAAGTTACGCATCCTCATGGATGTGGTTGATTTCTTTGAGGAAAATGGAATTGAGTTTATTTCAGCCACAGAATCCATTGACACCAGCACTCCATTCGGCAGAGCCATGCTTGGGATTATGGGGGTAATAGCCGAACTTGAGAGAGAAAACATTTTACAGAGAACTAAACTTGGTCGTGAACAAGCTAATCAGCTTGGCGTGTATATGGGTGCAAATGCTCGTTATGGCTATGCAAAAGACAAAGATGGTAAGTTAGTTATGTTCGAGGAAGAAGCCGAAACAGTCAGAAAGATATTTGACTGGTTTGCGGTAGGAGGACTTACACCTCAGAAAATTGCTGATACCTTGACTGAACAACAAATACTCAGTCCTGACGCTTCGGCAGTCCACTTTGGAAAACGCAAAGGAGGAACCCGAAAGACTAACCCATTGAGTTTTTGGAGAATGGAAATGGTGCGGTCAATTCTGTCTGACGAGATTTACATCGGTACGCTTTACCACAGTAAATCAAAGAAAGGTAAACCACTACCAAAGTCCGAATGGAAAGTTTCACCTCACAAGCACGAACCAATTATTCCCAGACAACTATTTGAGTTTGTGCAGAAACGGTTATCAGATATTTCCAACCGAAAAACAGTCACCAGAATCACAGACAAAGGCCATGTGTATTTGCTATCAGGTTTACTCAAATGCGACACCTGTCGCAAATTAGGAGCAACTAAGGATTCAGAAATGTCATGGACTGGTGGCAAGGACTTGATAGACAGAACCACAAGACGATATTCCTACCATTACCAGTGCAACCGCAAGAACAGGAAGAAATATACAACAGTCTGCCCAGTAGTACCCATTCCAGCCGAGGGAATTGAGAAGTATGTTGTCGAGTTTGTCAGAAGATTACTGAATAATCCACAGGCAACTTTTGAGTACCAGAAAAGCCTTGATTCATCCAAGCTGAACATCAGCCGACTGATGAAACAAAGAAAGACTTACCAGGGTTTATTAGATTCACTACCCCAGAGAAAAGCTAATATCCTGAAACAGCACGAATTAGGAGCCTTTGACAATTTGGAGCTGCAAAGGCGATTGGATGAGCTGAAAGGTACAGAGGCAAAGTGTACCCAGGAAATTGACAAGATTGACTTCGAGATGAGCAAGGAATCACTGTCAAAAGGCTATGGAGCCAGTCTTGAGCTTTACGCCAAGAAGTATGGCAAGACGATTGACAGGTTATTCACAGAAGCAGAGAAGAATAATGAGGCAAGAAAGGAATTACACGAGCTTCTGACGATGCTTATTGATCGAATTACTGTCTATGCCAGACCAAGGTCAAACAGAGATAGTATTGCAGGAAAGAAGAAGTCAGATCAATTGATACCAGACAGAGTGGATATTCAGTTGAACTTCCCCCAGAACTTGCTGCAAGAACTAATTACGCAGAAGTTCGGGGCGAGAAACGCTAATTTGTGGACGCTGAGGGGCTCGAACCCCCGACCTCTTTCACGTCAAGAAAGCGCTCTAGCCAACTGAGCTAAGCGTCCGATCAATTGATTTTACAAAAATAGATTGATTTATACAATATTATGGATAGAATTGACAAAATGTTAAACGCTATAATATTGAACTTTAGGTTTTACTATATTGTTAAAGTTGTGGTAAGTTTTTCGAACACCTGAAGAGCGTATATTTCTTGCCTTAAAGATTTTCATTATTTACCAAATAAATTAATTGAAAATTTACATTGATTGAGTTTATTTAAATAAATCTCCCCGTTCTTCAACTACCCTTTCCAGGTGGGAATTTTTCTTGTTTTTACCTTACACTTCAAACCTTAAGGATGCACCTGAGCGAGGTCTCATTCTCCGTGCAATTCACCCACGTCATCTCGTTTTCTGTTTGATTATTTTTAAAAAACCGCTTAAACAGAAACTTATTAACTATCTTTTTTTTTGAATAACAAGATCCTTTGGCAATAAAATGAGCGGGTGGGGTAAACCAGTATATTCTTCACCCAAATACATGCCATCATATTTACCAGGTTTGCCTCCAACGAGGTGGCAAATTCTATGAGTCGGAAATACTGCAAAACCCCGTAGTAGATCTGATGAAACTTCATAATCGCCTTCATTTAATTCCTCGTATAATATTGAACCACCTTCTTCTTCTCTTTCGAATTCAACTAGTTCAGGATCCTTTTCTTTTGCATTCCATACGACAAACCCATGGCGTCTTGAAGAGCTATCATATAATTCCTCTGGGGTTTGACCGATATTATCTTCCTCACTCATATTCGTACAAATTGTATATATACTATATCATTTATTTTGCATTAAGACCATCTCAAGATTTATAGTTCACCGCATATTAGGTTTGTGTATTTGAGGCAATTTACAACTTTTCCCACCTATTTTTTTTCGACAAAATAATATTTACAAAATTCCAAGCTCTTGGATTAACGATGAAAAGCGTGTTGTACTCATGATTTTTTTTCACACTATGAAACGTCCTATCCAACTGAGTCAACTGTCCTTATTCGTATATACACGATTATATACAAAATTGCGGTATTTTTTAAACTGTGAAATGGACGACTTATGGTAACGGTCCAAAACCGGGTGGCAGTACTACATATATATCCCTTTCAGACTGTTCTGCAGCTTTTCTCTCTTTTTCTTCCCTTGATTGTTTAATTTCTTCAATTACCTTTCCCATAACGAACTCAAATTCGCTGGGATTACTATCGTGTTTTTTAGGTTCTTTTTCCATTCTTTTACACCCCCTTTTTAAAACGAAAAAACCTCTCGTGATGAGAGGTTTACCTTTTTTTATTTTGCTTTTTTGTGAAATTACATATCTATATCTCTCATCACGTTAAGCTATCCCCGTAAAGAGGATGTCGGTAATGAGAATATGAAATATGTTTTCCATTGAATTTACGAAAATATTAAATTAGCCGGCCGATCTTGTCAAATAATGGTCCGCCGAAAGCAGAAACTTGCTTCCGTGCTTTTTGTACTTTGCCCAGTAATTTTTCTTTTCTGCTCTTTTGTTTGCAGTACCCATCCAGAGAGTTGCGTCTTCAATTTTTCCTCTGAATGAGCGGATGAAATTAATGATATTTTCAAAAAAGAAAAGATGGTACACGCCAGGTTCGGCCGTTACCTGCATTGAAGCAATTTGCACTTCACTTGACAAGTTCTGTGTTGATTTGGCAAGCATAATAACCTCATCTGTCAGGCTTTTTAACTGCATTTTTAACTCATTGGTTCTTTTTTGGACCAACATTCTCTCATCATGGTGAAGATTTCGTTCCAACGAAAGCTGCATTTTCAGTTTGTTTTCCTCGGCACTTCTCTCCTTAGCTTTTGGGTTGAATTCAACATGAGATCCAGGAAAAAGTTCTCCTGAATTAGCGGTTTTCTGAGGTCCAAAAAGCTGGTCCATAAAATCACCTGGTATTTTGGATAGAAGATCTTGGCTCAAAGATGTGGCGGTAGAGCCACCAAGGTCTTTAAATGCTTCTACAATGTTATTTGCACTCTGACCTTTATTTTTACCCTGCCCCTTGTTGTATTGAGTTTTCATATCCTATAATAAATCTATTGGATAGGCAATTCTACAACAAAACAACTAAAAAATCAATTAATCTATACTGAAATTAGCGCAGAGTGAGTAGAAAATCAAGAGCTTTTCGTCTTCCAAGTATTGTTTTTATGATGTTAAGCTGTTCCGGTGATTCGAGCCTTTCTTTAATGCTTGGATCACTCGAACTTGCTTTAACAGCTTCATCCACCTCGCTTTGTGATACCGTGATATTTTCTTCTTGGGCAATTTTCTCAAGAATAAGCTCAATCTTAATTGATTCCTCGGATTGCTTAAAATATTCGTCCCTTATGCTTTGTGGATTTTTCCCGATAGAGGAAAGATAGCTTTCAAGGTTCAATCCAAGTTTCTCTATCCGTGAAAGAAGTTGTGAAAGCCTTGAATTTACTTCTTCATCGACAAGTACTTTTGGAACAATGATCTTTACTGATTTTAGAAGAGACTCGATGATTTTTTGTTCCTTTTCCAAACGTGACTGTTGACTGTCATTTTCTTTGTTGTCGGTATTGTTCCCGGGTGTCCAGATTTTTTCGTTTCCGACAATTCCCTTAATATTTTCTTTGTAATTTCCCAAATCGAAAGGAAGTATCTCACAGGTTATGGCTCTAACCTGCCAGTCCTCCCCTTCTGTGGATGAAATAAGCTCAAATTTGGGAAAAACTGAGGGCCTGATTTTTTCGGTGTTTAATGCATCCGTAAGCATTTTAGGAAGAATTCCAGATAATGTTTTCTCGACTAATTTTTCTTTAGAAATATGCTCTTTAACCCTATCTATGGGGGCATTTCCTTTTCTAAAGCCTGGTACCTCAATTTCACTCCCAAGTTCTTCCAGGGCTTTTTTTTCGTTGACGGAGATGATGTCTTTGGGTATGGTAAAAGTAATTTGTATTGTTCCGTCGTTTTCTTTCGCAACTGTGTAGTTTTTATTTAAATCACTATCCATAGTTTTCGTATTATATCCGAAACCTTTAAAGGTTTAAACAGGAAGATTGGTATTGTTAGGATCCCCCTTTGTGTTGAGTCCTGAATGAAGTGTTCACAAATCGCTGCGATTTGTTAAAACCACCGGTAAATTTTACGGTTGAAAAAATGCTTTGCTTAGGTGAAAAAGGGCTGTGATATTTGGCAACCGGAAGGTCAGGCTCTTCTTTTGGTTTAACCTGTGTTTTGGCTTTGTCAGTGATTGTCATACTTAATTATTTTTATCTTTTGCAAGCTTATTTAAAAACATGGAAACAAGTGTCAGCACGATAGATGCAAGAAGCGCCGTTCCGAAATTTGATATCTCGAAACCGGGAACTACAACACTCACTCCCCATAGAAGTAGAACATTAATCAAAAATGCCGCGATACCTACTGTCACGATGGAAAGCGGGAGGAATAACAATTGAATTAATGGGCGTATAAAAGTATTTACAACTCCGATTACTATCGCGGTTACAGTTATCGATAAGATTCCACTAAAAGATACTCCTGGAATTAGATATGAAACTACAAAAAGCGCCAAGATATTAATTAGTAGCTTTGCAATAAGTGTCATAGTACAATTTTCTATTGTACAGGACTTTTTGTCAACAATCTTTGTTTTACTTTAAGTGTTTTTGGTAAAAGAGAAGGCTTTGTTTTGCCGCGGAATCCCAATCAGGTCTCATATTGTGATCCGCCCCGTAATGACTTATGTACGAAACGTTAACACCGAGCGATTTTAGTTTTTTCGAAAGAGAATCACTCCATCGGGAGGGTACAGCGTCGTCGTTTGTTCCCTGGTGTAATTCAATATCGGCTGAAATATTATCGAGGTAGTTTGAAAGGGAAAATTTTTCTACATCGTAGAGTGATTCAAAACGCGAAAGTTCCAAACGTATTAATTTTCCTTTGTCATCGGAGTCGTCTGTGTAATAAAGGATGGAATACGGAAACGGTTTGGATACAGGTGCCCACAATACCGTAGCGTAGTTTTTGCGTGTTATTTCAAGTGTTTCTAAAGCTATCTGTCCTCCGTTAGAATGTCCCCAAATAAATAAGTTTTTTCCATCCCAATGATCATCTAATACCCCATTTTCGATTGATTCAATAAGTGAAAGAATTGTTGTGTAGGTTTGAAATCTTGCCTCAAATATATTACCGGCTTCGGAATCAGAATTTGCATAACCCAAAAAATCGGGAGCGATAGTAACAAAACCGTTATTAACCAAGTATAAACCGATGTTTTTAGTCCCCGTTCCCGACGAGTAATTTTGTTGGTCGACATAACCACGAATGAGAATTACGATTGGGTATTTTAATCCATCAGTCTTTTTCGGGTAATTAATAACGCCTGTTGTTGTTTTGTAGATTTTGTCGTTTATTCCAGGAATAAAACGAAATTCAAATACGTTTGAAATATATGTTTCGTTTTCAGTAAGTGTTTCAATATCTCTTAACGTCCCTACTGGGATATCGGCGTTCATCAGATTTTCGATGGTGTACATTTCTAAAGGTTTTTGTACCTTTTTAAGGGCGTAATTCTCATTATTTGAAATGTTTATCCTATTTGACAGGAGAAATCCTATCAAAAAGGATAGTGGTATCAACATGGCAATTAATAACCTCGTTTTCATAGTAGGATAATTTTACATTATTGACACAACGATATCTGTAAATATACTATGTAGTAAGTTAAAAGTATCTCGAGTGCGGATTAGGGATCTAGCCCATTGACCCGCCGGCAACCCCGATAAAACAACCTTTCGGATGGTGCCAAATCTAGACTTTAAGTAAAAAAAAGGAAGATACAAGGTATGTTTTTTTAACTCTTCCTTTTACGGAAGAGTTTTTTTTATGGGAATAAATAATTAAATGAAAAGTCTCAAGTACAACACATATACGGTCGAAAGCGTAACTTCAGGACACCCGGATAAAATATGCGATCAGGTCTCCGATGCGATATTGGATGCATGTTTAAGCCAGGATCCCAATAGCAGAGTTGCAGTTGAATGTATGGGGGCACACGGGCATTTTTATATTGGAGGCGAGCTCACAACCAACGCAGAAATTAATTTCGTAAAAATTGCCAAGAATGTTTATAAACAAATAGGATACAAGGATAAGTTAAAGGTCACAACAAATATCATAAGACAAAGCTCTGATATCGCTTTAGGCGTTGATGGTGGGGGTGCGGGAGATCAGGGGATCATGTACGGATATGCTACAGATGAATCAGAAAGTTATTTACCACTTGGGGTGTATCTTGTTCACAAATTAACGAAAGGATTGGAGGAGTTGAGGACTTCAGGGAAAATCAAATGGTTGATGCCGGATGGTAAAGCGCAAGTAACAGTTCATCATGACAAGGTGACAGAAGTCTTGGTCAGTTGCCAGCATAACGAGGAAGTTGATCAAGACATAATCAGAAAAGAACTAAGAAAGTATCTTATTGAACCGACAGTAGAAAAGTATGGAAGCAATTATGGGGTATTAATAAACCCAACAGGAAGATTTGTTTATGGCGGCTTTTATGCAGATACGGGATTGACAGGAAGGAAAATTATGGTTGATTCCTATGGTGGAATGATGCCGCACGGGGGCGGGGCTTTTTCCGGCAAGGATCCTACAAAAGTGGATAGATCAGGAGCATATATGGCCAGGTATGTGGCAAAAAATTTGGTTTACCGTGGCTTGGGGAAGCGCTGCTTGGTCAGCGTTTCTTACGCAATCGGAAAAGCAGAGCCGCTGATGGTCTACGCCGTGAACGAAAAAGACGAGGATCTTTCCGGATATGTAAATAAACATTTTAATTTTCAACCCCTTGCAATAATTGAAAAATTAAATCTTAGACAACCGATTTATAGGAACACGGCTTCATATGGACATTTCGGAAGAGATAGTTTTCCTTGGGAAGTGTTGGAAAAGGATTGGTAATCTAATTTCTACATCTTTTTCAGTTTAATTGTTGTACTTGATAGTTACCAGTAAAAGTCTAAATTATAATTGTGAAGAAAATCATTGCACTTATTATATTGGCTGCTTTGATTGTTGGGCTTTATTATTTTGTCTTCTCGAAGAATGAATGGGAAAGAGAAAGTCCTATATCGGGTGTTTTTGTATCCGATGAGGAAAAGTACATCAACCAGATAGCTGACAAAGAGGTTCAAAAGTATGTTTTTTACACTCTTCCTGAAAAAGTCCTAAGGCCGGGATATGGAGGGAAAGTTTTTTGCTCGAATAAATTGTTTGGATATGAGAAGGATATCAAAGAAAATAGTGTTACTGCCTATGTTTATGCATATTGTGAGGAATATTACCTTAGAAATGACAAACCAACTTTAGGAAGCGGTGTCTCATGCCCAGTTAGGTTAGTGTTTACTTCCGAAAAAAATGGATTGGTTTTAAATTACCTATCGATACTAAAAGACGGTGATCAATACGCAAATTCAATAAGGGATGTATTTCCCAAAGAATACCAAGAGGAGGCTATACAGGGAATCGACACCACCCTGTTGATACCGGCACCCAAAACCCAAGCTGAAAACTACTACAAGGGAAAGCTGGAAGTCTATTTTTGATAATTAACCTTTCAACAATTCCTTCTTTTTCTTGACCTCGGTAAGCACTTTCTTCACCTTCTTCTCGCTTTCTTTTTTGGCTGAGTCCACTGATTTTAGAACTTTATTCAATTCCTTTGTCCCCTTCTGTTCGAGACCCTTTACTACTTTTCCGATCTTTTGTCTTGCCTTTTTATTAGAAAGAAGATATGCAGCCCCGCCTATCGCGGCCGCACCGATTGCACCTGCAATTCCACCCTTAATTAGATTGTTCTTTGTCTTTTTTTTCATCTTTTCTTCCACCTCCTTTATAATTGCCGATATAAGAACCCTTAATATTTATGACCTTATTAATTAGTGTCTCAAAAAAGGTCAATATCTTCAATTTGATTTCTTCCTGTGTTAATTCAAAATTATCTACCCGTAGTTCTATTTTGGTGAGCAGTCGCTTCGTGGTATGGAGAAGTTGTATTAAAAATATAAAAAATGTTGCAATAAGCCCCGTAATTAACACGAGTGAAATTATAAGTATTGTATTAAGTCCGCTATCCATAATTAAAAATTAAATAAACTTTTGAAAACCGTAAATATGCTAAAACCTCCGTAAAATACAATTGCCATAATCATTATAACTCTTCTAGCAATTGAAGGCGCGACCATTTTGGGTAGAGCTTGGGTATTAAGGACATAAAGCATAATTGCATATATAAACATCGTTACGGCATTCATAACTCCCCCAATAATAACGAGTGTAAGCGGTTCGGAAAAACCGGATAAAAATATTATTGATCCGCCGACAATTTGCAACCAGAGAAAGACATAAAAATACTTTGAGAGTCTTTCTACTTTAAATTTTTTATTAGATGAAATAACGAGATTTTCGGACAGAATTCTGCTGGTTGATGCGTAGACGGAAAACTGTGTTCCAAAAAGCATAAGTGCAGCAGTGAGTAGGAACCCGGTTCCGATGTATGGAGAGATTATCTGCGATATCTCCATGCTTTCACTGAAAAGAAATGTAATATTGTTTGTTATGCCACCGTGTTTATATGTTGTCACATAAGAAAGAAGGCTTAACAGTACCATTGTTATTGCCCCGGTAAGCCAAAAAACAATTCCGTGTTCGAGGTTTACTCGTTTCCACCACAACCTGAAAAGTTTTACGTTTTCCTGGGTATTTTTAAAAAGAGCACCTTCCAACTTTAAATTTTGCTTGTTGTTGCTAAAAAGACTGCTTATTTTTCCAGTATGAGCTCCCATACCGAAACCTTTTTCTTTTATATAGTATGACTGTGACAAGTTTAAGTTTCCGCCTGCACCGGCATAAGCCAGAGCTCCCAGGAAGGTGGCAAAGGAGATCCCCGAAGGGATGAGCCAAAACCCATCCCCGATTCCGAGTAATCCTTTTGAAAGTGCAAGATAGTCGGTCGGCTTGGCTAGTAATAGTGTCAGAACAACGATAAACGGAATGCCGAGTATGATAATTGTTTTTTGGAAAGCTTCCTGTGTTTTGTACAAGTATTTTCCCAACGAGAGAATAATTCCTATGATAAAAAGAAGTATTATAGGAAGGTATTTGTTGTATTCAATTCCGCTTGCATAGGAAATCAATTTTGCGGAAGACGCAGCAAGCCCTGGCCAGACCCAGGGAACAAAAGTCGTTAACATAAACCAAACAGGAGAAAATCCTTTAAAGATTCGGGATAGACCCACAAATACACTCTCCCCCGTTGCTAATGTATACCTTTCGATTTCCATGTTCAGGAAAAACTGCAATGTGATTCCGATTACGGCTCCCCAAATTATTCCCAATCCGAAATTTGCCGAAAGATATGGCCAGAGAATTAACTCCCCACTTCCGAGTCCAAGTCCGAGTAAAATAAAACTAGGTCCGATTAGTTTTTTCAAAGGTGGTGGGTGCGGAAGATCTTTATCAGATTGGGGAAGTATTTCTTTCATCAACTAATATTAAGTAATTTCTTGTGGAGATACAATGTGTTCAAGCTATCGGTTATTGCCCGGGAGCTTCTTTTTGTCCCGAATAGGGGTAATTTTCTGTCGCTTCAGATGCGATATTTCCCAATCGTGTTGCCTTAGTCCGTTAAGATTCGGGTTTTCACTACCCACAGGGCAATTTCTGTTGTGATTGCCGTTTCTTCCCTTACCAAACTCGCAATTCATAGATATTAATTTCCTATTTACACCTTCATTTGAAAATCTTCAAGTATTAACTTTCATTTGTGTTAAAAAGGTTCTTGACTTCGGGTAAATTTCGGGTAAATTTAGTATGGAGGTTGAATAAATGTTGGAAAAAATTTCCACTCCCGTATCCGTTAATCTTGTTTTTGACAGTGTAAAAAAAACCGTGCTGCCAAAAAGTCTTGTTTGGAACGGGAGGCTTTATAAAATTGTCAAACTGGGGCTTCACCATACGTATAGAAGCGGCAGAACCCTTTTCCATGTCTTTAGTGTCGTCAGCGACACGCTTTTTTTTCGTCTTGTATTAAATACCGAAAACCTGCATTGGAGACTTGAAGAATTGTCGGACGGAATGCCCCGCTAATTTTTAACCGGTGATTTTATGCAAAGCAAATACGCAGTTTCGCAACTTCCTTTTAATCCGGCGGACCCCTGTATCCTACATTTGGATCTGAATTCGTGTTTTGCATCCATTGAGCAGCAGGCAAATCCGCTTCTTCGCGGAAAGCCTGTTGCGGTTGCCGCCTACACGAGTCCACTGGGGTGTATTATAGCTCCTTCGGTTGAGGCTAAAAGATTGGGGATAAAAGTCGGAATGAGGGTACGAGATGGCATTTCCATTTACCGTGACCTTATTGTTCTTTCTCCTGATCCTTGGAAATACAGAGTTGTTCATCTGAAAATAAAAAAATTGCTCGATAGTTTTTCGAGCGTTGTTATTGCCAAATCGATAGATGAATTTGCGGTCGACTTTGATTATTCGTACTTAGGTAAAACCCATATTTGGGAAAGTGCAATGGAAATTAAGAATAGGATCATGAAAGAGGTTGGAGATTGGTTGAGGGTCTCAATCGGAATTGCCCCGAACAGGTTTTTGGCAAAGCTGGCATCCAATCTGCACAAGCCGGACGGTCTTGACGAAATAAATAAGGATAATTTTTATGAGTGTTTTTCAAATCTCAAGCTACCTGATTTACCTTATATAAAAACAAGAAACACTATCCGTTTAAACAGTGTTGGAATAAATACGGTTTTGGATTTTTACAACGCACCGCTTTGGAAATTAAAAAGCGCATTCCTTTCCGTCAACAGCTATTATTGGTACTTAAGACTTCATGGATACGAGATTGATAATATATTGTTTGGACGCAAATCATACGGTAATTCGTATGCATTGCCCAAGTCGTTTTCCGAAATATCGGATCTTTCGCCGATTATTTTAAAACTTGTTGAAAAAACGTCTTTTCGGTTAAGACATGCCGGGTACACGGCCCTGGGGGTGCATCTTGCAATAAATTATCGCAACGGTCTTTTTTGGCACAAAGGAATGAAATTGAGAAAAGAACTGTTTGATTCCATGGAAATATACAAAAAAATGATAATGATCCTCCAGCTTTGTCCATACAAACACTCCGTAAGGGAGATTTTTGTATCCGTGTTTGATTTAAAAAAACACCCTGGTTTACAACTGAATTTATTTGAAGACGTTTTGAGAAAAAGACACCTTGTAAACAGCCTGGATGAAATTAATGAAAGATGGGGAAATTTTGTCATTAGTCCTGCAAGAATGGCGATGTGTGACAGAAATGCAGTTCCCGACAGAATTGCTTTTGGTGGAGTGAAAGAGTTGGAGGAATTTACGCTCCGGGAGGAGTCAGTAATTTAGTTTGACCTTGTCGCCGATCTTAACCTTGTTTTTGTCTGCAAAACCCGCGTTTACTTCCAATACATAGTTAACCTTTTCCTTAGGGGAATAAGTTGGTAGTTGATTTAATGACGCTCTGCTCATCGGTATAGGAACATTTTTGGATATGTCGACAACCGTATCGTCCTTAATCCAGATAATATCCAAAGGGAATTTCATATCTTTCATCCAGAAGTATTGGATGTTGTATGAGTCAAAAACAAAAAGCATTCCGGAACCTTCCCCAAGGGAGTCTCTGTACGATAATCCCAATTGACGCGATGCGAAAGTATCAGACACTTCAACGCTTATTGACGTGTCGCCAAGAGCTACGGTACCTTTCTTAATGATATTTTGGGTAGCTGTCGGTGTATTGCTTTGTATCCGTACGGTTGCGGGGATATTGTCTTTTTTAAGAAAATCAGAAACTGTTAAAAAACCAAGTATGACAACCAATACAACCAAATAAATGTAACGATTTTTCATTATTAGAAGTCTAAGTTTATATGGAAGTATCAATTTCTTTTTCAATACTATCCAATTCTTTGTCTACATTATCTACACTTGTTTTGTCCAAATCGTTTTTGATCGAATCCAGTGACGTGTCTTTGGATTGTGTCTTTATCTGTGTTACCTCAGCACTCTCACGTGATCCTAAAGGTTTTCTTGACGCAAATAGATTTGGAAAGAAAAGCAGTGCAATAAGGATTACCAATCCCGACGAAAGGACAAAAATTGCCGTTTTTTTATTAGAAAATAAATTCATGATTACTGACTGGTTATGGTGTTACGGCCGTTGTGGGTTTAGTGTCCCCGACGCGTAATCCGTAAATATCACCTATCACCTTGACCAATAGTCTGTGCACCTCCTTTAGATTGGTCTTTATATCGACAATATTTGATTTTAATATGGCGTAAGCATCCTTTGGTGTATTGGACGAGATGACAGAATCAATCATTTTATCTGAGGATGTGACAAGAAGTTTTGTGTCATTTAGAAGGCTTTTGGCTTTTGAAACATCGGCAAGAATATCAGTCAGATCTTTGTCGGTTTGTGGATCCAAAATGGCGATACGATTTTCGATTCTCAATATCAGTGTATCCAGTCTTTCTATGGTTGCCCAAATTCTTTCCGACATCTGTTGATAATATTTATTCACCAACCCCTGTTTCAATTGGGTTAACTTCCCTTCTCTTGTGGCGGTCCTTATCTGGTTTCTAACTTGAACATTTTCCTGAAGTTGAAGCAATTTATCTTCACGCGCCTCAATTTGTGCCTCGAGTCTTGTTTGTTGTGTTGTTTTGTTTTGGATACCGTTTGAAGCCAATACCGCCTGAGGAACTGAAAGTACAAAAAAGGAAAGACATAGGACAGTAAACTTTCTCATATAGATCATTATGATAGATTATTTGTTTTTTTGTCAAGTGCGGATTGGGAAATTATCTACCGGCTAAAACAATATAGAAAATGATAAGCGTAACGAAGAAAGCGAGAATGGGATATAAATACAAAAGCACAAGATGATCATCGTTATTAAAAGGTTTGTGAATGTGTACTTTCTCGGTTATTTTTGAACTCATAAGCCATTGTAGCATACAAAACTTCTCAAACGTTCTCTCTGTTATGAATCTGAAATTGCCCTTTTAACCCAATTGTTAAACGAGGTTTTCAAGGAATCATAGGAAAGATTTGCGTTGTGCGAACAGGTAATACTGCCATAGGTATACTTGCCGATATTCTGTCTTTGTGGGGAAGTAAACGTGCTTAAATCAAGTGTTTCGTCCAGGGCGTCGCGTTTATCACTTCCCCCATCCGGATATGTGGGAATAATACACGTATTAAGCTTAAAATGTATCTGCTTACCCGGGCCAGATTCTCCGAGTATTTCTGCAAGAGTCTCGTTTCCGATTAACCACAGGTGGTGTTTTACTGATAAATCATTCGAATATTCAGATAAAACCGTTAACTTTGAAAAATGTTCTTTCCCCATACACTTTTATGTAAATCCGCCCTAATAGTTTTCAAGTGCCGGGGAGAGGACTTGAACCTCCAAGGGAAAATCCCACAGGATCCTAAATCCTGCGCGTCTGCCAATTCCGCCACCCCGGCAAATAACACTTCTTGTCTAAATATGATTTTATCAGGTAGACAGTGTTTTTTCCAAAAAAAAAGAGAGGTTCCGACTGGTCCCCCTCTTTTTCAGAAATTTTAACGCCGTTATCAACATAAGTTGTAACAGCCTTAAAACATAATGGAAGTATAGTATATAACTATAAGATTGTCAAGTGTTTTGTAATATATACCAGTATTTTTAATTATAAGTCTATATTAAATAATTATTGATTTTGTAAACGTATACGGATTACAACTTACCGTTTCTTGCGTGCCAATACAAATACTGAAGGGCCAAAGTAAATATGGGAAAAAAGACTTTGGAAAACTATCTCGAGGAAATTAAGTATAAAAAGAGGTGCGTGTGAACTTATAAATCTATTTCGTATATTGGATACCGATTTTACTGTTATGATTTCAAAACCACACTCCTTTAAAAGATCTAATACATAAGTGGGATGATAATTATTAAAACTAATACTTTTATTCCTGATATTGCTTTTACATCTAATGTCCTTTGGAAAGTAATCGAAAAGCACAGTAAAATTCCCCTTTATGATTTCCTTGAGAAGGGCTTTTGAATGTAGTTTATTGGGAAATTCAAGAATAAAGAATCCCTTATTAGCTAAGAGGTTGTAAACATACCTAAAAGTATTTTTTGGATTCTCGATATGGTGAAGCACTCTCACCATAATTGCAGTATCAAATTTGGTTTTCATTTTTTTATTAAGACTTTCTATGGATGAATGAATTAATTTAATCTTACTTGAGCGAATATTCTTCTCAGCAAGGGAAAGGAGTGCGCTTGAAGGATCTGTAAGAACCGCTTTTTTAATGTATGGAAGATAATAAGGCGTCAGTCTTCCGTATCCGGCACCGATCTCTATAATACTTTTTCTTTCGCCGATAATATTAAATAATGACTTTATTGCAATCACTTCGGCGTTGTGTTCATATCTTCTGCCTTTCCAATATGCTGGATAATCAAATTTATCGTATGCGGCCATAAGTTGTTGATTGTGTGCTAACAATGTAACTCCACTAATTACCAATGAGCAAGTATTGATTTGGACAGTGAAAATATATAAGAGGAATCATTCCATATCAGCCATAAACTGGTTTACCGCCCTTGCCCAGCTTCCATCTGAAAGCGGTGTGTATTTTTTCATTATTTCGTCAGGTGTAGTGTAGCCTTTGTCCAAATAATCCTTTTTAAGTCCTTCGGTAACTGTTTTAATACCCTCTTCATAAGAAGAAAACCCCAATGTTCCGCGACTATGAATTCCCCACCCCCAGCAGTTATAAGTATCAGGTGGAATAAACTTACACAAATTTGACTCCTGCCTTGCGATTGCTGGTATAAATCTGAAATCAATTCCGTATTCATCCGCCACGTTGACGATATAGTAGGAATATGGCGAAAGTGGTGAATTAAACTCTTCAAGATAGTTTTTGACAATATCACCTCTGGCGTCGGATGGAATGAGCTTAATTGAAGTTAAAGGTGAGGAGTCGGGCAGCGCGGCAAATATTTTTGTCCGTGTGTTGTCCGTTTCAAACGCAGCCGAGTTAACGACGTTCATTGATAGGAGCGTGAATAATGAAACACCGATGATTACGGGAGTCGTGACAAAGAAAAATATTGCGATAAATAGCGTAACAGGTAACTTATAATTTCTTTTACCCAGCATAGAATAATAATAGCACAAGGGGTATGGTCGAATCGATAATTTGTAAAGTGGGGTTGTCTCGATAACCCTTAGACAGGATTTGTTGTGAGTCCGGGAGGAATCGAACCTCCAACCTTTTCCTTAAGAGGGAATTGCTCTAACCGTTGAGCTACGGACCCGAAATCTTTAAGTATTATAGCTTTCTGAATAAAATTATTCCAATCTTACCCGGTTCGATGTCGGTAAATACAGGTGAATCTATCTCGAATTTATCATTTATCCCTTTTTCCGTATCAGATATCGGGGTATTCATTGTCCAGATTGTCTGACCGGTATTTTTTGCGATTACCAACCCGTATGTGTTATCCCCTTTTTTGATAAACTCCGGTGCGATTTCAAAGATAATTTCGGCTTCGGTAATTCTTTTGGGTTCACCTTTATACTTGAGAACCCTCTGTGTTTCTTCATAAAAGGAGTAATTGCTGCCATCGCTTTTTTTCCATGAGAATATATCAAACGGAGGGTGAGTATAATTTAATACAAACGGTGTGAAGGCAACAACACGGCTGTCACTTTGATAAATTTCAAAAAGCTTTTTGTAATAGTTAATTAAAGTATCAGTGTCCAGATAATCCTGATTATCGTCGGTTTTGTGCGCCCAGCCCGTTTCCGTTATGAACACCGGCAGGTCCTTATAAATACCCAATCTTTTTAAAAGGGTAAGTTCCCATTCATATGTTTTAACGCTTTTCTGTCCTGTGTTTTGTGGAGATGCTGAAAAGCCGGGGTTTGGATAGGAATGCGATGCCCAGCCGTCAACATAATCAAATAATTTAGGATTTTTAGCCAGCATTTTTTTAATGTACTTTTCCTCACTCATGTGTGTTTTGTTGTCGGGGGCTGATGCGTCAAAACCTGCAATCATCAGAAAATAATCCGGCGATGATATTTTTAACGACTTGGATATATTGCCGAAAAACTCTACATATTCGCTCGGATTAACTTCTCCACCCCACTCAGTTGCATGATTGGGTTCATTTCCAACTACAATGTAACGGTTTTGGACCACCCAATTGAGCGAGTCGAAAAACTTAACCCAGTCGTCCACGTCATCAGCACTTGGTTTTGTCCAATTTTCTCCGCTTTGTGTAGTTGCTATACGGACAATCGGAATTAAGTGAAGTCTCCGGGCTCTGTCAAATATTTTTTGCCACCTTACGGCATCTCTTTCATCTTCTCGTATGACTAAAGTTACATATCCCCAGTCACCACCGGACGAATTAACCAAATACGATGCGTTTTCAAGGTCTTCATCATTCACGACATGAATCCCAAATTTATTGTTGGGTACATCTCTCGGATTGTCGAGCGCAGCGGCATTTTTAGGAACAAATAGAGATAGTAAAAAGAACAAAAAAATTAGTACTAAATTATTCATATCTTTCATTATATAAAATGAAGCCAAGTTATGAAGGAGAGAAAAATCTTTAGAAGGTATTATTGTGGTTTTAATGTGCGCCCGGTGAGAGTCGAACTCACAACCTACTCCTTAGAAGGGAGTTGCTCTATCCTGTTGAGCTACAGGCGCGAACGACTTATTTTATCATACAAATAGTGGAGGGAGAAATATAATA
>CAZSNC010000014.1:0-1291 GCA_964608405.1 uncultured Gammaproteobacteria bacterium
CTTCGAGGGAAAGCAGTTTTGTATGCCATCTTCGGATGAGATACAATCGATAATACGTACGTTCGAACTGCCAATTCTATATTTTGGGCTCAAATACATTAAGGAGACAACAGGATCATTTGTTAGAAATGTCAGCGATAAAGTATCTGGAGCAATCAAACAGTCTGTTCGGGAGAGTAAAGCAAGGCGTGAAGAGGCCGATCAGGATTCATTAAAGAAGAGGCTTGTAAGACAATCTTATTCCTTAAATATGAGAGAGGCCAGTAATGCAAGAGAGACATTAAAAAAAATGGGTATTAGTGAAGAGGAAAGAAGAAAAATGCACGGAGAAGAGCGCAGATATTAACAACTTCCCAATTACATCCTCCGAGGTGCCTCTATACCAAGTAAATATAGTCCGTTTTTAATAATTACTCCCGTTGCCTGAGTCAATTTTAGCCTTAGTTCAAAGACATTTTTGTCCTCAACCAGAATTTTATGGGCATTATAGAAAGTATTGAATTTTTGAGCCAACCTGTATAGGTAATTGCATATCAGGTTCGGGGAATAACTACGGCATGCCAGTTCAACCGTTTCACTAAAGTGAAGTATTTCCCGAAGAAGTAAAGCTTCCTCTTTTTCAGGAACAACCTTGGAGACATCCCCTTCCCTATTCTGCATATCCGCCTTCTCCAATACGCTTTGCGTTCTTGCAAAAGTATATTGCAGGTAAGGCCCGGAATTGCCATCAAGGGAAATAGATTCATTGATGTCAAAGGCAATCTCCTGATTAATCCCGTTTCTCAGGAAAGAATATTTTACCGCACCAACGGCAACTTTCTCGGTTGTTTCATCTTCAGAATTATATTTTTCGCCAATCTTTCTTTTTGCCTCATCCAAAAGCCAGTCTCCCAAAACCACATTTCCGGTTCTTGAAGACATCTTACCTTCTTTAAGCCTCACCCAGCCGTACGGAATATGTTCCTCTATTCCCTTTGTAACCGGCAGTATGAACTCCAAAGCCTTGAAAATAACCTTGAAGTAATCGATTTGCTCCGTACTGACAATATGTATCAGTTTGTCGGGGTTAAACTCCTTAAACTGAAGTTTTGCCAAACCAAGATCCTTTCCTTCATATGTAGGCACACCCCGTGAGGAAATAAACACCCTGTCATGCAGTGAGTACTCGCTTCCCGGAAAGATAACCGCCCCGTCACTTTCCCTAAGTATCCCATTTTTCAAAGCCTCTTCGGCATTCTTCTTTGCGTCATCCGCAACTTCGCTTTCATCGTATAATCGGTGTACTTGTGTT
>CAZSNC010000014.1:1301-8235 GCA_964608405.1 uncultured Gammaproteobacteria bacterium
AAGACTCCATTGCCTTGTCTTCTCATACAGATCCATCAGTTCTCCGTCACCCCTTTGGTACAAAGCTTCGTTAATTTTGTAGATTTCTTCCTTTGACTGCTCGTCGGCCTCAAATGCGCAATTGCCGGTGGTGTATGCCTCACCCAAAAACGCGGCTCTTTTGTGTAAATCACCAGGGTCGTTAAACCCAAGCTTTTTAATTCCCCAAACAGCTTTGGCAATATGAAGCCCTACATCTCCCTGATAATTCACCCGAACTACATCAGCTCCCGAAAAGGAAAATATCCTCGATAATGCCTCTCCCGTTACGATATTTCTTAAGTGTCCGATATGGAAGGACTTGTGTGTATTTGGGTGTGCAAACTCCAAAACGTACTTTCTTCCCTTCAACAAATCACCTTTACCGTATTTTTCAGATTCACTATCAATCTGTATCAGATTGCTAAGTAGTGCATCGTTTTTGACGAAAAAGTTGATAAAACCTCTTCCCGCAATTTCAATTTTTTCAACAACACCCTTCAATCCATCGTCTTTTTCCAACTTGGAAACAATCTCTTCTGCCTTCTTTTGAGGATTTATTCCCCCGGACTCACTTTTTAAGGCAATATTTGTTGAATAATCTCCAAATTGTTCATTTTCAGGTACTTCAAGAGAGATATTCTTTTCATTACACACCCCATACAATGATTGAAGAATAATTTTTTTAACATCCATACAATTCGATTATAACATCATGGGCTTTTAAGTTATATAAAATCAATGCCATAAAATGCCATGGGCATAAAAAGAACCCATTGCATTTATTGAAAATCATTGGACACCAGTGGTATAATACGCATCATGTACAACAAAGAAACAGGCACATGCAGTGTATGTGGAAACAAACCCGGAAAATGTGATTTCCAAAGACATAATCTTGCAGTAAAAGAAGTTAATAAAGGTTATTTTTTCGACCCTAATAACCCAAAGCCAGTTGACACCCCTTTCACTTCCGATAATCCGATACTTCAAGGACCACATACAAACAGACAGGGAGAAGAAGTCATCACCGTTGCCAGTATTTCATATATCCACTAATTAAACATATTCATTAACGGTACATTTCCAAAATTGAAAGGAATGTTTATATATTTATTGTTGTACCGCAACTTTTGTACCGTTAACGATAAGTAATATATTTCTCTAAAGATGTATTTATCTGTATTTTTGTGCACCCGGTGAGAGTTGAACTCACAACCTTCGGCTCCGGAAGCCACTGCTCTATCCAATTGAGCTACGGGTGCAAAAAATATATTATGATTTTTTAAATAGTAAATATTCCGGTAACAAATTTCTTAAATATCTTTTACAGTGATATTTTATCAAATAGTGTTTGTTTATTAATAACCCAAATCCTTTTTCCATCCGATTCAACAACAATATCACCCACTTGATCCGTCCTAAATGTCTTTATATTATACTTTGCCAGCAAGTCCAGGACTTCTTTATGCGGATGTCCCCAACTGTTTTTCCCCACCGACACAACAGCAATGCCGGAAGTGGCAATTCCATAGAGTTTTTCTGAAATACTGGTTTTACTGCCATGATGAGGTATTTTGATATAGTTAACGGGTTTTGATGCCCCCAACTCCCCTCCCGTGGCTAAAGAGTCCAAAATCTCCGCTCCGGCGTCGCCTGTAAATAAAAATTTGAAGCTGGAAAAAGTCATAAGGGCAATAACCGAAACGTCATTAACGTCTCCTGCTTCGTCTTTGGCCTCAGAAATGTCCGCAAAATAATTCTTTTTCAATATTTGAGAATTACTATCGGGGAAAATATCCTCAAACATCTCCTCCGACGGGTATAATATATCTAACTGTATCATTTCATACCTTACCCCGGTGCCGGATGTTGCCTTGACCCACTCTGTACCCTGACCGAGTACTTGACTTTTTAGCAGATTATCCATTTGACTGCCAACATCAAGGGAGTTTGCCAAGATTTTTTTAACTCTGTAATGGCTGAAGAGGTCAATAAGACCCATATAGTGATCTTTCTGCGGATGGGTTAGGACAACCACTTCTATCGTCCTGTCCCAAAACGGAATATATTTTGAAAGACACTCAAGTACCGAATTGTCAGGTCCCCCGTCGATTAGTATTTCTGTGTTTTTGTAAACAATCAAGGAAGCATCACCTTGTCCGACATTACATGTTATTACTTTAAGATTTTTTGATGTCGAAAAAACCGAAAGCCAGACAATAACAGTTATTAAAAAGACAATTATTAACAGCAGTTTCCATTCTTTTGACATAGCGCTTAATTATTTTTCAGGCAAACAAGTTAATAACAAACAAGAACCAACCGGTTAAAGGGTATGATAGAAAAAGTACGATTCTCCCCAAAGGTTCAATTATTGTACCGATAATTCCAGCAACTATTCCGATTATTGTTATCGGTACAACTGTCCATAATACAGCAACATTTATAAGCGGCGACAAAAAATTAAACTGTCCGAAATAAAAATAAAGAAGCGGTACAACTCCAATTTGTGCAGAAACGGTTGTCACCCAGTCCTCTTTAATAATTTTCGGTATAAATGAAAATACTCTCGTTAATTTTGGCGTAAAAACAACAATTGAGGCGGTTGCTATGGCGGAAAGCCAAAAACCCAAATCAATTACCCAATCAGGTTTGACAAACAGCATCAAAGAGAGTGTAAGGACAAGCGAGCGAATTGTTTGGTATAGTTTACCCGTCTCTACCGCCAAAAAAGCCACAGAACCCATTACACAAGCCCTCACGATCGGCGCATCAAATCCGCTGATTGCCGCATATGCCCATATTCCCACTCCGGCAAGAAGTATTGCCGACCTTCTGGACAGAAACAAAATAAGAATACCTATTAAAAACTTTGAAACGAGAGTTACATTCATTCCGGAGGCTACCACAACATGCGCAGTACCGCTTTTTTTGAAAGTGTTCCAGAGATTTTCCCCGATTTCTCCTTTCGAACCTATAACCATTCCACCAACAAGTGCGGCATGATCTTTCGGAAGGCTTCTTCCGTAAAAGGCGATAAGTTTCTGCCGATAGCGATACAATACGCCCTTCTTCTTCTCGATACTTACCAGTTTTGCCGATTTCAACTTGCCGTCTTCAACAACCCCCTCAACAATAATCCTGTCTCCGTAGTAAATGCGTGGATATAAAGGAAGGTACAACTTATACCCGTAAAGCTTGATATACAAAGAGTCCGAGTACTCAATGGGCTCGGAAGTTACTCTTGCCGAAATTCTGACACGACTCCCGTTTTGATATTTGGGAATGTGTAAGAAGTACAGGAAAATCCTGATCAGTAAAAGAGCCAAAACAAACAAAAAAATTAAAATATCCCTTCTTTTCCTTTTTTGCATTTATCGATGAAACACTTTAATACACCGTTATTTTGTCTTTTATCTTTTCGTATGTGGATTTGGGTAATATCTTGCGGTTTACGAGCTCCTCGATATTTGAGTAAGGCCTTTGTTCGATGATTTTCTGCCCGTAAACTTGGCCGATTCCGGGCAATTCATCAAGTTTTGCAAGCGATGCCGTGTTGATATCGGTCAACCCCTCTTCATTAACCCCTAAAACACTTGATACACTTTGATATCCCCCATCATTTTTAGCAGACAACGTCTCCGGTTGCTTATCCGTTGCATTTTGCTGATTTTCGCTTACTGATTTTATATAGATTTTTTGCCCGTCGGTAAGTTTTGCCGCACGATTAATATACTTTGCTACCCAATTCCTGTCAGCCTCGGAAGACAACCCTCCGCAGGACACCATCAGATCTTCAATTCTCGAATCAGCACTTAATTTATACACTCCCGGCTTTTCAATAGAGCCTGCGATTTCAACAACAACCTCCGAAGGACCTTCCTCAAGATCTTTTTCATCACCGATTATCTCTATCTTGTCCTCTTCGAAAAGAGTTGTATTTCTGTAGAAAAACACCCCCAACCCAAGAAGTATTAGCCCAATTAAGGCAACCAGCAATGGTACTTTATTTGAATTTAGGAAACCCTCAAGATCAAAATCCCTCTTTCCTTGCATGGCATTGCCATTTGTATCCGGTTTAGCCTCGCGAGAATCCAATGAAGACATAATCCATTTTAGGTGAGAAAACAAGAAAAAGGCAAATCAAACTACCACAAAATTCATCAATCTGCCTACGATATAGATTTCAGTTTTAATGTCTTTTCCTTCAAGCCATTTTGATATCTTAGTATCGCTTTTTGCTAAGTTTGATATATATTCCTTATCCTCCTGTTTGTCTCTATCCAACGTAACTGTTCCTCTCAATTTTCCGTTAACCTGAACGGGGATACTGATATTTTCCTCAATTGTCAGACCTTGGTCAAAGGTCGGCCAGGACGATAGATGCACCGATCCTTTATTACCCATTATTTCCCAAAGTTCCTCTGACAAATGCGGCGTAAACGGCGCCAGAAGCAGCGTCAACGTAATTAAGTATTGACTGTTTACTCCCCTATTTTGTGCTTTAAGCGAATTTACATACTCCATAATTGCGGAGATTGCCGTATTATACTTAAACTGCCCAATATCTTCGGTAACCTTTTTAATTGTTTGATGCATTTTGATATCAAGTTGGGAATTCAAAGCGATTGATTGTGAATCCGATTTTTCAAACAGACTCCAGATTCTCTCGACAAACTTTCGCATTCCCTCAATTCCGGTATCGCGAAAATCGGGATATCCGTCCATCGGACCCATAAACATCAGGTATAGCCTTAAAGTGTCGGCTCCGTATTTCTCGATATATTCATCGGGGTTTACTACATTTCCCCTACTTTTACTCATCTTGGCACCGTTTTTAATCATTAGTCCATGTGCATAAAACCAGGGGAACGGCTCGTAACCAAGGTTTTTGGCAACAAATCCACCGTCGACAAGCATTTTCCAGACAAAGCGCGAGTACATGAGGTGAAGTACGGCATGTTCCGCACCCCCAAAGTAAAGGTCAACAGGAAGCCAACCATCGGTAATTTCGGCATTCCATGGTTTTTCCCCAAAGTCTTTTGCTCCAACACTCGGATATCTTAAAAAGTACCATGCCGAATCCAAAAAAGTGTCCGAAACATCGGTCTCACGCACAGCTTCACCACCACATCCAGGACATTTCGTTTTGAAAAATTCCGGATGATTGGCAAGCGGACCTTTTCCAGACCCTTCCGGCTTAAAATCTCTAATTTCCGGTAAAATTACAGGAAGATCAGATTCAGAGATCGGGTACCAACCATCAATTTCCTTAGCAATCCCAGTTTTTTTCTCAGTAAAATACGATTTTCCTTTCTCAGCACAATCCTGACAATAAACCATCGGAATTGGAGGACCCCAATAACGCTGCCTTGAAATTAACCAGTCCCTCAAATGATACCTTGTAGTTCTTTTACCCCAACCTTTTTCTTCTAAATAATCCATAATTTTTCCTGTCGCCTCATGAATGTCCATCCCGTTTAAGAATTGTGAATTGATCATCTTTCCATATTCCTCCTGTACTTGTTCAACTCTTGTAATCTCCGATTCGTCTTCGTCGTTTCCGACAACAACTCTCACTACGGGCAAATTAAACTCTTTGGCAAATTCGAAATCTCTCTTGTCGTGTCCGGGAACACCGACAACAACTCCTGTCCCAACACTCATAAGTACGAAATCCGCAACATATATAGGCAATTTGTAGCCGTTAAGACGGTTAATTGCATAGATATTCGTAAATACGCCGGTCTTTTTCTTACCCTCGGCAATCCTTTCAGACTCTGATTTACTTTTTGATAGTGATACATACATTGATATACTTTTTCTTGTCTCTTCGTCGACTTTAATTTCTCCATTTATTATTCTTTCTACAAAAGGATGCTCCGGAGATATGACGATAAAAGTAGCACCGAAATTGGTGTCGGGTCGCGTAGTCGAAACAACAATCTCTTCCTTAAGGCAATCCAAGGGATAACAAATATCTATCCACTCTTTCTTTCCTATCCAATTCCTCTGAGCCGTTTTTACTTTCTCGGTCCAATTTATTGTATTCAACCCATCAAGAAGCTTGTCTGCATACTCGGTAATTCTAAAAAACCACTGTTCGAGTTCTTTTCTCTCAATTAAAGTACCACAGCGCTCACAAACTTCCATTTCCTCAGCAATTTCCACCGTCTCACCTTTTGCATTTTTAGGCTCTTTCCCTGCTTGTGAAGGAGTGACCACTTGTTCATCCGCAAGAACGGTTTTGCAGGAAGGACACCAGTTAACTTTTGCTTTCTTTTTATAGGCAAGGCCAGCCTTAAACATTTGAATAAACAACCACTGTGTCCATCTATAATAATCCGGATCAGAAGTAGTCACCGTCCGCGTCCAATCGTATGCATGCCCAAGCGACCGCATTTGATCTTCATAGTGTTTTGTTGTACGAGCGATCATCTTTGCCGGGTGGTCATTAATCTTCATTGCATAATTTTCCGAGTGGATTCCGAAGGAGTCGTATCCGATGGGCTGAAAAACCGTAAAGCCGTTCATTCTTTTAAATCGTCCGTATACATCGCTTCCGGTCGAAGCAAAAGCGTGCCCCGCATGAAGGCCTTCTGCCGATGGATACGGAAACATCCATAGGTTATAAAACTTTTTTTCAACAGAACCTGATTTGGGTGTGTAAAGCTTCTGTTTCTCCCACACATCCTGCCATTTCTTTTCGACTCTCCTGTGGTCAAACTTTTTACCTGTCATGATACATAAAGATTATAACATTATTCTCCACCTCGATTAGAATATTATCAATCACTTAAGAATATTTCTGTATTCAATCCTATATTTTGAATATTTGACCATGTATAAGGACTTTCTTATCTCCCGATATTATCCGCAATATTTCTATGTATAAGCGGTTAATATATAAATC
>CAZSNC010000014.1:8335-20347 GCA_964608405.1 uncultured Gammaproteobacteria bacterium
TCGCGAATTAACATTCTGTTTAACTTTCCATCCATATCCACATACTCGATATAATCTTTAATCAATGCAATAAAATTGGCATGGTACGACAATACATCAAACTTACCCCTGTCGTTATTGGAGGTTACGGTTTTTACTTTAGTCTTCACCACATCCCCTTCTCTGGATTTAACTGTTAGAATAAGCGGCTTGATCTGCATTTTTCAGTTCGGCAATACTGCCGATATACAAAAACTGATCTTCGGGAACCTTGTCGTATTTACCCATAATTATCGCGTTAACGTCTTTGATAGTTGTCTCCAAAGGAACATAACAGCCTTTTTCTTCTTTCTGTGCCTCAGCGACAAAAAAGTTCTGTGTCATGTAATTTCGGATCCTTCTTGCCCGCTTGTAGGTAATCTGATCCTCTTTTGACAGTTCCGATTCACCAACTAGTGACACTATCCTCTCCAAATTCTCAGCTTTCTTAAGTATATTTCTTGCGTTTATAGCAACCTCGTAGTGGAATTCTCCGACCGTTGTCGGATTTAGTGCACCCGATGAAGATGCCAGAATGTCAACCGAAGGGACCAATCCCTGCTGATAGACATTTCGCGAAAGAATTACAATCGATTCTAAATACGGAAATATCGATTGTACGGAATAATCCAGCAAATCATCAGAAGGGACGTAAATTGCTTCAACACATGTAATATTGGCGTTTGTCGTTGAAACCAATCTCTCATGGAAAAGCCCCATTTCCGACTCCAATGTTGCCTGGTATCCGTCTTCCGAAGGAATAACATTCATCAATGTCGACAATTCGTTTCCAGCCTGGGCAAAACGGAAAAGATTATCGATAAAGAAAAGTACATCACTTTTCAGCTGATCCCTGTAATATTCGGCCAATCTCACTGCCGAAAATGCGGTGAGAAACCTTGCGGCCGAATTCTCTCCCATTGTACCGAAAACCAGTGACGACAAATGCATCGAATTTGTCTTTTGCAAAGCTTCATATAACTCCAAACCTTCCCTGGACCTTTCCCCAACTCCCGAAAAAACAGAAACTGATTTTCCTCCCGATGCCCCAACTACATTATGGAGAATTTCTGTTAAGAGCATGGTTTTACCGACTCCGGCGCCTCCGAACAGCCCCATTTTCCCTCCCTTCATCAGGGGACAGAAAAGGTCGATTACTTTTATACCTGTTTGCAATACTTGCGTATTGGAAACCGGAGTAATCACATCACTGTAGTTATGGTATACCGGCTCAAATGTATCAAAAGATATCTTACCCTTTCCATCCAGAGGCTCTCCGAATAAATTTACAACACGCCCAAGCATTCCCTTTCCGACCGGAAACATTATTGGTTTACCGGTATTTATAACTTTCATTCCCCTGACTAAATTCCGCGCTCCGCTTAAAACAAAACAAAAAAATGAATTCTCACCTGATGAAATATATACCTGAAGCTTAATGGTTTTATCTTTTTCAGGAATCAATATATCGTTAATAGATGGAGGATCACCGAAAAATTCAACTTCGGCGATATTTCCCCGAACTCCGACTATTTTTCCGTAATTTTCAGACATATTTATTAAATTTAAAGATAAGACGAATTTGCTCTTGTAACAACTAACCCCGAAATTGCATTCAGCTGTTTTTTATTCAGATTGCTGTGAACTATTTTATTTTTCTCGAACTCCAGTCTTTTCATTTCATTTTCGGTATTGGAACTTGCTTTGTCCATTGCCACAAATCTTGAGGCATATTTTGAAAGCTGTGATTCTTTAAGGCTCTGCTGGAAAAGCGATGAAAATATCTGTGTTTCGAAATATTCCAATATTTTTTCGAGAGTCGGTTCGAAAATATACATCTCTTTCTTTTCCAATTTTTCGCCGCTGTCGGTTAATTCCAGCCTTGCCGAAACCGAAAGCATTGTCGGCTCCTGACTGATAATATTCCTGAACTTTCCATAAAAAACGTGGATCTGCTCATACTGAACAATGTGTTTGATAATCTCGTATAATTTGTCTTTGTCTTCACCGTAGTCCGGATATTCGAAATATGTATACGGTTTGCCGATATTTTCCGTCAGATAAAGCTGAAAACCGTATTTTCCGACGATTGTAATTTCACTTTGTGTCTCACGCGCCTCCTTGATGAACATTCTGTAGGTATCGGGAATGATGTTTCCGTACAAACCCGTATTTGCGGAGATCAAAACAGCCACATTTTTTCCGTTGTGGGGAATGAAAGTAATCTGCTTTGTTTTTCCCCGGTTTTTGGCGAGTTTATTTACCTCACGCGAGTAAGATTTTCTCACCCTTTCAAAAATCGAGTTGACATCTTCCTGGTATTGACGGTTTCTTAAAACCAAATCCCTGATTTTTTTCATTCTGATCGAGGCAATTTCCTCATAAGCGTTTATAAGGTCGCTTAGTGCGTCAATACTTTTGATGTTTTCTTTGATGTCTATTATTGTCGGCATATTAGATATTTATATAATTTATTTACTGCTTTATTCCTGCAAGCATTTGCAAAATGTTGGCCTGGGATGATTTTAATGCGTCAATCAGATACAGAAACGAGGGAGAATTGGAAACCACATCGGTTATCTGTTGTCTGAACTCCTTGTTCGTTAAAAAGAGTGTCGAGAGCTTACGAAGTTCAATCTTAAGGGCGTTTACATCCTTTTCCTGCCAGTACCCCGCCCAGATGGCGGAAAAAAGGAGAATGCTTAGTTCATTGGGTCGAGAGTAAATCGAAGACTGCTCAAAAATTCCCGCTATTTTGTCTCCCAAAATAAGCATCTTTTGCGACTCCTCGGAAAGCTCCGCACCGAAATGCATAAATTCCTTCATCTTCTCGTAAGCAACCATAAAACTGGTCAATTTTCTTGACAACTCGCGGATAAGGGGTGTCTGGGCTTGCCTTCCCACCCTTGTTACCGACAAAAACGGATTTATTGCGGGTCGTTTTCCCTGATTGAAATAATCCCTGTCAAAGTAAAGGTGTCCATCGGTCATGGCCATAAGGTTTGTTTGGATATACCCTGAAAAATCACCCATTACCATCTCGGCAACAGGCATACAGGTAATAGAAGACTGAGATGCCGATCCTTTGGCATCTTTAAAAATAAAATTTCCAGCCCGTTCTAAAAGCCGTGAATGCAAATAGAAAATATCCCCCGGATATGAATTTCTTCCCGGAAATCTTCCTGCCAAAAGCGATATTTCGCGGTAATACTTGGCATGCGCAGTTAGGTCGTCAAGGGCAACAAAAACATCAATCCCTTTATCCTTAAAATACTCCGAGATAGTCATAGCTACATATGGGGAAAGATAGACAATTCCAGGAGGGTCATCCGGGTATGATGCAACAATAACCACTTTGTCGGAAATGTTGTTTTCTTTAATAAAATTTTGGAAAAATAAAACATCCGTTCTTTTCTTTGCGATCGCACAATACACACAAATTGTTCCTTTTTGAGCCTGTGTAAGAACATTTTGCAGTAGGAATTGAGTTTTATTGGTCTTCCTGTCTCCGATAATTAACTCTTTCTGCCCCTTACCCAGGGGAAGCATCAGGTCAACAATCGAAACGCCTGTTTCAAACGGTTTATCGATGTTTCTGCGTTTGTCAATCCCAGGCGGATCTACTTCGATACTTTTTGTAACATTTACTGTGTCTCCGTCTTCAAACGAAATAAGGTCAAGCGGCGAAACAAGTGCACCAAGAAAGTGTTCCCCAACCGAGATTTTAAGAGTTTGCCCCGTTCTGGCAACCTTCGAACCCACTTTTATATACCCTTTTGAAAAAATTACGATTTCAACAAGGTCCCTTCCCGATGAAAAAACTTGGCCGATTTCTCCATTTTCGAAGATAACAATCTCCGACAGATGGATATTGGGTAATCCGTCACAAAAGACAATCGCGTTTGATATTCTCTTGACATATCCGATCTCACCGGTTTTATTTAAAAATTCTTCAAATTTATCCATATATAGTGAATCTATCTTCTATCATGTGTCGAAAATCCTCCGACAGTCAATGTTCTACACCAGACCTCATTTTACCGATCCTGCCAAACTAACCGTTTCCAATTCTTTCGCAATCTTTTTTCGAAGCGAAAGATCAAGATATTTCCCTTTAAATGCAAGTTGGATTCCCCCGATAAGCGATGTGTTCAAAAGTACATCAACAACAATATTTTTTGATATGTTTTCCTTCAACCATCCGGAGAGGTTATCGATAAACTTTTCGCTGGGTTCAAATGATATTGCAGCAGAAAGAACCGGAATTGCCAAAAGTGCCTTGTCAACCCCATCCAAATATTTTTTAATGTCTCCCCCACCCGATTCCGTTATTATAATTTCCCCCACCCAACTTCTCACCTCGTTCTTGATCACTTCGTTATATTTATTATTAGATTGATATAGAGCATTACGCAGTATATCCAGCTCACCCCGTAGAATATCGAGGTCGTCTTTCGTGCGGATTTTGAGTAATAGTTTAGAATCCATATAAAAACCGCCGCAAGATGTCGGATATTGCTGCAATCCTGCATCAGGCGACCGATATAACTCAATCAGCTATTCGAAAAAACCGAGTTTTTTGGCTTCTTCGAGGGATTTCATAACCAGATCTTCCTGTTCTTTTTTACTTAAGGTTTTACCTAATGTCTTGAGGCTTACCTGTTTGATAATATCAACACCCAATTTGTCCATTTGCTTTAATATCCCCTTTTTATATTCGGCAACTTCGGCCTCGTAACCTTTATACAGGTTTTCTATTGCGTTTCCGACTTTTTGTCCTGCATTTTTAAGCTCCGACTGGGTATCTGCAACAATCTTATTAAGACCCATATCGAGACGTGCCTTTACGTCACGCCCGATATTAGTCACAAACCCGTTGTACACTTGCGTAAATCCGGAGGCGGCTTTTTTGTACTCTTCAAGATTTCCCGCAAGCATTTTCTGAAAGGCTGTATTTATTGCTACTTTTTCCTGTTCGCTTATTCCAGAAACACTGGCGATAATTTCTGCGGCTTTTTTGTTAGCGGCATCAATAATCTGACGTGCCTGGTTGTCAACCGGAGTAAGTTTATCGTTTTCCAAATCAACTTTTTCTTTTTTTACCGCTTCGATACTTTTTTGAAGATCAGACACCACCCTTTGCGACTTAAGGTACAAAAAGATAAAGACAACAAGAAGCAGTCCGAGTGCGGAAATCAACGCTAAAAGCACATAATTAAGTTCGCTTCCCATAAGGCAGACTACATTAACTTTAATGCCAACACTTCGATAATTCAATAAGGTCCGAAAAAACAAGAAGAAAATACTGTCACTTTTTAACTATTAGGTTAACTCCACTCATCTCGGGAGGAGTCGGAATTCCCATCAATCCTAAAATTGTCGGTGCCACATCGGACAGATTTCCGTCTCTTAACAACCCCTGCATCCCCTTAAATTGATTGCCTATGACATAAAAAGGAACAGGGCTATTTGAATGCTCGGTATTTATACTCCCCGATGAAGTGGTAAAGAAAAACGTTCCCAGAGGAAAAGACAAAAGCTCCTCCGCGTTTCCATGGTCTGCTGTGATAAAAAGAGTTCCTCCGGCCTTAAGAACCATTGCCGCTACACTTCCGACAGCTGAATCGACGTAATCAACAGCTTTAACAGTAGCTTTCAAATTACCTGTATGGGCAACCATATCCGGATTTGCAAAGTTCATTACTATAAAATGGTATTTGTCTTCCAAAATTGCCCTTTTAAACTCGGTAACAATCTTAAAAAGTGACATCTCCGGTTTTTTGTCGTAGGTTGAAACATTCGGAGACGGCACGATGAGTACATCCTCTCCGGGAAATCTATTGTCTTTTAATCCGTCCATATAGTAAGTTACCATTCTTTCTTTCTCGCTTTCGGAAAGATGAAATTGAAATAGACCCAATTTACTCAGGATTTCCGGCATCGAATTTTGTACATAATCGGGAGGAAATGCAATTGCCGATACCGGCAGATTTTTCTGATACTCCGTCATTGTTACAAAATACAAATTTTTAGGTACCTTTCCCCTTTTAAACGTAGGCCCTTCGGCTTTGTGACTAGTTCTGTCGTGCTTTTGTGTGCCATGCGGTGTGTATCCGAATTCAACGACTTTCAACTCTTCAAAGTTTGCAAAAGTAAATGCCATCGTCAACTGCCGCGGTCTATCGATTCTGAAATTAAAAAATATTACCGTATCATTGTCGCCAACGGTCGCCGTCGGCTTGCCATTAACCTCAATTATTGTCGGTTCAATAAACTCATCCGTCACATTTGTCTGGTATGAAGCCTTCATCGCATCCAGTGGATCGGCGGCCTTTACGCCAATTCCGTTTACAATCGCATCATACGCTTTCTTTGTTCTGTCCCATCGTGCGTCACGATCCATCGCCCAATATCTCCCGGAAATTGTTGCTATTCTGGCAATCTTTACTTCATTCAGATAGTTTTGAATCTTAGCAATTACATTTACAGCATCCGTCGGGGGTGCATCGCGTCCGTCGGTAAACAAATGTAAATATATTTTTCCGAAATAGTTCCTTCTGAAAAATTCCAAAAGTGCAAACAGATGCTCCGTCGAAGAATGAACGTTACCGGAACCTATAAGCCCCATCAAATGAACATTGGAGTTGTTTTTTCTTGCGTGGGAAAGGGCACTTATAAAAGCCTTGTTTTGATAAAACGATCCATCCTTTATCGACATATTAATTCTCGGAAGGCTTTGGTAAACGACCCTACCGGTGCCGATTGTTAAATGCCCAACTTCGGAATTACCCGCTTCGTTTGCTGGAAGACCAACAGACTCCCCTGCGGCAATCAGTTTCGAATAAGGATAATTTGCCTGGAAATAGCTAAGGTTGGGCGTTCTTGCTGCCGATATTGCATTACCTGTTGAATTTGGAGCAATACCGAATCCGTCCAAAACCAGTAAAACCATGGGTTTTATAGTAGATTTTTCGAGATTAAGACTTTCCGAGGGGGAAAGGCGAATCGGTTTTGGTTTAAAAAGGGAAAACACCATATTAGTCTAAATAATAACCTTCAAGATAAATTAAAAAAATCCAAATAATATTTGCATATATATTAGTATGTAATTGCATATTATTATCTATATTAAAATATGAGGATTATATATGCCATCGCAAAACCCACTAAAATAATAACAATCGTTATCATTATATGCATAATTACTGATAACTGTATCATCCTTGACGCAAGTGGATTTCTTCCGATTGCCTCGATACCACTTTTTGAAACACGGCCAAAATAGGCAAACCCCAATACAAACGAAAGAAGAAGTATCAGTGCAGCGAGTAGGTATCTAAGTGAATCAAGAGGCTCAAATATTGGTGCAGACATACCCTCACGAAGGGCCGTTATTAAGTTCGACCTCGCTCCGGATAATCCTGCCGCAGGATGAATATTAACAGCAACCATAATCGTTCCGATATTGTCTGCGTTGTCAGATTTATATTCCTCCAATGCTTGTCCTAATACATAACCATTTTTTTGTGCCAATACTCCGATACCTGCTTTGGAGGATGTCGTAACCAAATCCCCTTTATTAATATTGCCGTTTAGAGAAGATACACGAACCGGAGCTTTTCCGTCCGACATTACAAGGTACCTTCCTGCTTGATCTTCTTCCTCAAAAGAGGCTGCCGGATTATCTACTATCACCCCATAAATTTCAGTATTGTACTCGGAATCGCATTCGGCAAAACCATCGTCTTTCTTGCATATAATGTCACCTGCGTCAACTTGTTCACCCTTAACATCAACAGTTGTTGCAATTCCGGAAGAAGTAACCTGTGCGTAAATGACATTTACAGCACAAATAAAAAATAAAATACTATTTATAGTAATATACAAACACTTAAATACTTTCATCTATCTATTCATTAATCGTATGACTTGCATTATACAAAAGCAAGTATGCGTAATTATCTATCAATTCATTTTAGACATATTATTAACATTAAGTTAGGTAATGGCAAATGTTCAATCAATATCTTGGACATGATATTGGACAATTAGCCTCATTTTATTTAAGTCTATGCAAATAGGTCCTATAGGATACATAGTATTGCGGAATATAATTTACGAGATTTTTCTTGCAGATTTCTCGACAATTCCTTTTTTTGATTGGTTAATTCTTATCGAATATTTTCCGCATACTATTCGTTAATAAAAATCGTGGATTTTTGTTAGTCTCTCCGTAAACTTGATATTTATAATTTCGTTGATATTACTAACGAAGAAAACGAATATTTTAATTTATTTACGAAGGATTGAAACAATGTTGTTTGACAAATTACCCTTCCTGAAACGATACATTTTTTTCCTTTACTTTCTAAGGCATTTCTTCAGTTATTTGCCTATATATTGCCTGTTGACATGACTATATATAAAATGTTCAAATAAAGTTGGACATTTAAATTGAAAATGTCCAATATTTAGAAACGCTAATGAATACTCTGCCCAAAGATGATTTCTTAACAATTCAAGAAGCCGCTAAACTCCTTCGTGTCAGTACAAAAACCCTTAGGCGATGGGAGACCTCCGGAAAATTAGTTCCTATTAGAACAAGCGGAGGCCACAGAAGATATACATCACTTCAGATAAGTGAGTTGAGAAAACCAAAAACCAAACTATTAAATCTTGCACCGGTGGTTATTACCGAAGATATTACTTTAAAAACTGCGGAAATTGCGAGAGAAGAAGCTCGAAAAGAAATTGCAAATCAGAAATTTTGGAACTCCACTCCCACCTCGGAAAACAATTTTGACAAATCCTCAAATCTCCAAATATTGTCCGATCTTTACAATTCCGCATTACCAACTACAAAACGCCTGTTAGCATATTATTTCTCAGGTATTGTTTCTCTATTAGTCATATTTTCATTCTTTAAATATAATCTTCCGAGAAAAAGTATAGATTTTCTTTCTTCTAAAAACCCCAAAATTGCACAGATATTCGGACGTTACACCAAGCAATCCACAACGATTGCGGATAATATGCGGAAAAATGTATTGGCGGATACCACATCGGTAGCATCTCAAAGCTTTAATGTCTATGTTGATACAAACCTTACTGAAAATGTCAATATCGGTAAAGATCTTGAAATTTCCGGAGGTGATATTACATCTTCATCTACAACCTTCAATTTATTAAACGATACCGTTACACAATTGAATATCGCACAAGAAGCTACTTCAATTTCAATAGGTGCTACAACCGGAACCACAACGGTAAACAACAACCTCTCAGTTGACGGAACCGCAAACGATATTGCAGGGAGATTAAATCTTTCGGGTAACTCCCTCACTTCAAGCGGAGACCTGACAATTTCCCCATCAGGCGGAGGAGTTGCCATAGGGGGCAATACTCCAGGTAACGTTGACATGGCCGGCAACGATTTTTTTGTTTCCGGGGACTTCGAAGTTGACGGAAATGCATACTTACCGACAATTGTAACCAATGGAGATTCAATCACGGACTTTACAGGGTCCGGATTGTCGGTATCCAGCGGGAGTCTGCAAACGACACTCGGAACGTCAATCGGTTCTTCGGAAATAGAAGACGGAACAATTGCCGAAGTCGATCTAAACGCATCAAACACCCCAACTTCTGGGTATATCTTAAGCTATAACTCGACAACGGGAGGTTTTTCCTGGATAAATTCTGCAAGTGACCTTTGGACAGATGCCGGTGCAATAACTTACCTTAATTCAACAACCGACGATCTTGCTATTGGTGGAACTAACTCATCAGCACCTTATTACTTCGATGTTTCTGAGGGTGATATTACAATTTCCGATGATGTATCTTTAGGTGGTCAAATCACGGCAGGATCAAGTGCAGTTGTTATTACAACAACTGCCGGATATTTAGATGCAGATGCAATACAGCTTATTGCATCTGACGGAACCGGGAGTACTTCCTCAGGATCTGGACTTGAAACAGACTCCGACCGTTTGGGTCTGCTTCAAGGTTGTTCAAACGGACAAGTACTCAAATGGAATAACTCCACAAACACCTGGGATTGTGGAAATGACGATGGAGGAACAGTAGGAATCATAAACGTAGAGTCAAACGATACAACATTATATACAAGTATATCTACAGTCGATTTCTCAAGTGTTTTTTCCTTAAACGAATCTCCAACAGGAGAAGTAAATATTGACATCGCAGACGATTCACTTAATTTTTCTGAGTTTTCTGACTCTTTAACATTGGATGCCGCAACGACGATTACAAATGCCACAGCTGGTAATTTAACAATCGATCTTACCTCAACAGGAGATTTTGTAATTTCCGACAATACAACCCCCTACTTCACCTTTTCCGACACGGGAACACTCACACAGGCAGGAACCGGACAGGTAACCTTTACGGGAAACATTGACGCCTCAAACGGAATTGATGTGACTGGTGCAAATCTTACCGTTGGCGGAAGTAATTTCTCGGTGGATCAAGCAACAGGAAGTATCACATCGGCAGGAGACATAGCTGTAAATGGAGGAAACATAACATCATCGGGAGATCTTACCATTAATCCCACTGGAGGTCAGGTAATTTTTGCAAACGGAGATGTTTTCAACATCGGAGGACTTACTGGAGCTACCTACAATGCCATCAGTAATTCGTCAACCGCAACAACAGCAACAGACGACAATGATCTTTATGTTGAAGGTGCACTTGAGGCCGGACAATTTTGTATAGGATCAAGTTGTATAACCGATTGGAATACTGCCGGAATCAATTACTGGAATCTTACTGGTGGCATTTTGTCCCCAGACAATTCCCAAAGTGCTTATGCAATTGCTGCTACAAGCTCTTCAACTACTGCAGGAAGTTTTACTTCTACCGGAAGTAATTATGCGTTTCGTGCAGGAGGAACCACAAATGCTGTAACCGTTGATTCTTCAGGAAACATTGTCGTTGCGGGAACTACAACACTGTCATCAATTGCAACCGGTGAGGACAACTCTGTCGTTATTCTCAACACAAGCAATCAGCTTGTAACAGATGAGATAGACTCAAGAGTCTGGGGATCAACACTCGTTGACGGAACAGGATCGGCCAACCAGATAGCCTACTGGAGTGACGGCAATACAATAGCCGGAGTCAGTCAGATTACTTCATCCCAGGGTGGAACAGGACTTAATACATCCTCTGCCGCAAACGGTATGCTCTTAATCGGTAACGGAAGTGGCTGGAACATGGCCTACCTGACACCGGGAACGGATATTAGTATTGCCTCTTCATCGGGAGCGATTACGATATCCCATGCCGACACATCGTCGCAATCTTCTGCCGATAACTCAACCACAACCTTCATCCAGGACGTGACACTCGATACCGAAGGACATGTAACGGGTCTTGCCTCCGTTGATGTCGCAACAGCACTCTCATCTACATTTGACAACTATGGAAGCTGGACAATTGGCGATGCCGGGTCAGACACATACAGTATTGCATCCACCAATATTCTTAGATTTACCTCATCGGATTCAAATATCATCACAAATCTTTCAAATGGTGACGATCTGGACGAAAATATGGATTTCTCCATAAGGATGTTGGGAGACCTTGTTGCGGGAGATGGTCTTACGGGGGGCGCTGATGACATTTTAGTCGGAGCTGACACGGACAGGACAATATCAATTGGAGCAGGAAATGGTATCTCTGTTGCAGCCGATTCAGTAGCAGTTGCCCTTCTTGATGCTGCAGACGGAACTGGATCTACATCAAACTATTCCGGTTTGGAGTTTGGTGATACGGGTGCAAACGAACTTACACTTCTTCAAGGTTGTTCAAACGGACAAGTTCTTAAATGGAATGATTCCACAAATGTCTGGTATTGTGCTTCCGATGACAACACAGGCAGTAACTACTGGCAACTTGGAACCGAAGGTCTTGCTCCGTACAACACCACTCTTGACCTTTACATTGGTGGAACAGCAACAGCCGGTG